>CAMWIS010000085.1 GCA_947174375.1 uncultured Bacteroidales bacterium | reverse complement strand
GGCCACGGTCTGCAACACGTATTGCATCCCCAGCGCGCCTTTCGTCGCGTTGACCGAATTGGCCGAGATACTGATGGGCTTCGGCTCGGCGCGTACCATATCGCGTTCGAAGTGTTCGGGTATTTCGACGATGACATCCACTTGCCCCCGCTCCAATTGCCGCAAGGCCGTTTCATAGTCGGCGGCCATACCGTGCAGCGTGAACCAGTCGGTGGCGCCTATGTGCGAGATGATGCGGCGCGAAACGCCCGAATGGTCGTTATCCACCACCGCCACCCCGACGTGGCGCACGTCCATCGTCGTTATCCACGGCATGACGAGCATAATCATGATGGGAAACGCCACGATGAACCGGGGCAGGAAAGCGTTGCGGCGTATCTGCAGGAACTCTTTTTGTATCAAGACGAGGAAGGTGCGCATGGGGTTATTCGAGTTTGTCGTTGAACTTTTTGAAGGCCAGGCCTAAGACAGCCAAGAGCATGAAGCACAATACCGACAATTCCAGGAGGACGGCATCGAGCGGTAGCCCTTCGATCATCATTTTCCGCATGACTGATATATACCACCTCGCGGGGACGGCGCAGGTCAAGGGTTGCAGTACGAGCGGCAGGTTCTCAATCGGGAACAGCATCCCGGAGAGCATAATCATCGGCATCAGCATCACGACGGCGGAGACCATCCAGGCGGCGATTTGCGTGCGGGCGAAGGTCGAAATCAGGAGGCCGAGCGCGAGTGCCAAAGCCAAGTAAACGAGCGAAACGAAGACGATGCCGCCGATACCGCCGCTCATGGGAATGTCGAGCACGAAGCGGGATATGAGTAAAATGATGGCGAGCGTGACGCACGAAATGGCGAAGTAGGGAATCATCTTGGCGAGGATGATTTTGGTAGGACGCACGGGCGATACGAGCAAGACCTCCATCGTGCCCACCTCCTTTTCGCGGACAATGGATACCGACGTCATCATGGCGCATACCAAGATGAAGATGATGCCCATGATGCCCGGCACGAAGTTATAGGCGCTTTTCATCTGAGGGTTGTAGAGCAGGCGCGTTTCAAACAGGGATTGGGCCGAAGCCGTCCCGAGCAGGATGTTTTGCAGATAGGCCGAGGCCGTGCCGGCGATATTGGTGTTGGAGGCATCGACCACTATCTGTATCGGAGGCGTCACGGTTTGGCCTTGGGCGGCCTGTATCATCGCCCGGTCGTAGTCGTCGGCGAAAACCACCACGGCCGTTACGTCGCCGCGCCGCAGCACGTCGTCGATTTCATTCTGACGTATATAACCGTAGAACGTGAAGTTCGGGTTGTGGGCCACGCGGTCGATGGCTTCCGTCACGCCCTCCGTGCGGTGGGGCGCCACCGCGGCCACGCGCACGTCGTTGACCTCGGTCGAGATGGCGAAGCCGAAAAGCAACAGCATCACGGCGGGTTGCAACAAGACGATGAGCAGCGTGCGTTTGTCGCGCAGGATATGCAACGACTCTTTGCGGATGAAATGTGCGATATTGGTATTCATGGTGTCATTCGGCTCGTTTGGCGCCGCGGGCGATGGTGCGGAAGACTTCATCCATCGAATTGGCGGCGAATTGTCGTTTGAGGGCGGCCGGCGTGTCGAGGGCGCGGACTTCGCCGTCCACCATAATCGAAACGCGGGCGCAATACTCTGCCTCGTCCATGTAGTGGGTCGTGACGAAAACCGTGGTGCCCCGGTTGGCCTCCTCGTAGATCAATTCCCAGAATTGACGGCGCGTAATGGGATCTACGCCGCCCGTCGGTTCATCCAAAAAGACGATTTCGGGGCGGTGGAGCGTCGCTATCGAAAAGGCGAGTTTCTGTTTCCAACCCAGCGGCAACGCCCCGACCAACGTATGGCGTTCGTTGAGGAAGTTGAGCCGCGACAGCAGTTCCACGGCACGGCGGCGGGTGCGGTAGGGTGTCAGTTTGTATATGCCGGCGAACAGGCGGATGTTCTCCATAACGGTCAAGTCGTCGTAGAGCGAGAACCGTTGACTCATGTAGCCGATGTGGCGCTTAATCATTTCGCCCTCGCGCATCACGTCGAAGCCCGCCACCGTGCCGTTGCCCGAAGTAGGGAAACTTAGTCCGCACAGCATCCGCATCGCCGTGGTCTTACCCGCCCCGTTGGCGCCCAGGAATCCGAAAATCTCGCCTTTGTAAACGTCGAACGAGATACGGTCCACGGCGGTAAAACGCCCGAAACGTTTGGTGAGTTCGCGGATGGATATGACGGTCTCTTTCATCGCTGCATCAGTTTTATAAAGACATCCTCAATCGTGGGCACGCGCTGTTCGATGCGCACGTCCGCCAGGCCGTTCGCCTGCAGGTATCCGGTCAAGGCCGCCGCATCGAAATTTTCGCCGGCCACGATGTGGTGGGTGCTTCCGAACGGGTAGCACGCGGCCACACCTTCAAACGTGCGGGCGGTCTGCAATAAGTCAAACATATTGCCGGCGGAAACGGCATACAGCCGGCTGTCGAACCGGGACACGATGCCCGCCGGCGTATCGATGCCCAAAATGCGCCCCTCGTTGCAGAGGGCGATGCGGTCGCAGCGTTGCGCCTCATCCATATAGGGCGTGGAGACCAGCATCGTGATGCCTTTGGTCTTTAGGTTGGCGAGCATATCCCAAAATTCGCTGCGTGACACGGCATCGACGCCGGTCGTGGGTTCGTCGAGGAACAAGACCGACGGCCGGTGTATCAGTGCGCACGACAGCGCGAGTTTCTGTTTCATCCCGCCCGACAGCTTGCCGGCGCGGCGGTTTTTGAACGGTTCTATCTGCCGGTATATCGGGGCGACCAAATCGTAGGCGTCTTGGACGTGCGTGCCGAACAGGGCCGCGAAAAAGTTGAGGTTCTCTTCCACGGTCAAATCGGGGTAGAGCGAAAACCGTCCCGGCATATAGCCGACCGTTTCGCGGATGCGGCGGTAGTCGCTTACGGTATCCAAACCTTCGACCGAGGCCGCCCCGCTGTCGGGCGAAATCAGTGTGGTCAGCAGCCGGAACAGCGTGGTCTTGCCCGCCCCGTCCGGCCCTATCAAGCCGAACAGCTCGCCGCGCGCCACCGAGAACGACACCTCGTCCAGCGCCTGCACTTGGCCGTAAGCCTTTGAGAGCCGGTTTATCTCGATAACATTCATAAGCCCTTACAGTTTCACCTCGCCGTAAAGCCCGATTTTGAGCCGTCCGTCGTTCTTGACGGCAATTTTCACGGCATAGACCAAGTTCGCCCGTGAGTTTTTGGTCTGCACGGTCTTGGGCGTGAACTCACTCTCCGAGGCAATCCAGGCGATGCGGCCTTCGTATTCATAGCGTTCCTTGCCGCCGAAATCCGCCGTCACCGTCACCGGGTCGCCGAGTTTCAGCGAAGCCAGTTGGTCGGAGGTAAAATAGGCCCGTAGGTACATATGCGCCAAATCGGCCATCTTGAACAGCGGTCGGCCCGCGGCGGTCATTTCGCCCGCTTCGGCGTATTTCACCAGCACGGTGCCCGACTCCGGCGCTACGATACCGCACTTGGCGATGCGGTCGTCCAGCGCGGCAATCTGCGCGTCCAAGGCGGCCGCGTTTTCATTGATGGTGGCCGTATTGTTGCCGAGCGTCGAAAGGGTGGCCGATAGTTGGCTTTCCAAAATGCGGATTTGCGCGTCGATGTCGTCGGCCTGCTTTTGGGATGCGGCTCCCTCTTTGAGCAAATTCCGGACGCGCGTCCGCTCCGTTTTCTGTTTGGCGATCTGTTCGCGCAACGCGGCCGCCTGCGTCTGCATATCGGGTCGGCTATTCAACAGGGCGGCCTGTTGGGCTTTCAGCTGTTGCCGTTGCAGGTGGAGTTGCAGGCTGTCTATCGTCCCGACCACTTCGCCGGCGTTCACGGTCATGCCTTCCGCAATGTCGAAACGCAGAATCCGGCCCGTACCTTCCGCCGATACCGTGATTTCCGTGGCTTCGAACGAACCCGAAGCGTCAAAATCGTTTTTCCCGTTGCACGCGGTCAATCCGATGGCCGCCGCTATATAAATCATCATCCGTTTCATATCCGCTTTCCGTTTTATTGGTTCAAAGTGTGTTTGAGTTTGCAGGTAGCCTGCAATAATTCGATTTCGTGTCGGTTTTGATTCAAGATGGCCGTCGTTTCATCGGTGATTTTCTGCAATAGGTCGGTCATGTCGATGACCCCGTTGGCCAATTGCGATTCGGCGGCCAATCGCACCGACCGGCGCAGTTCGACAATGCGGCCGTCGTCCAGCATGGCGTTGCGCAAACGCGTGATTTCGCCTTCCGCCTGCGTGGTCTGCAATTGGGTGTTGAACAGGAAAATGTCTTTCTGAACCCCGATTTGTTCGCCGGCCGTGCGCAGGGTCTTCAACGTATTGCCTTTGGTGTAGAACGCGCTGATATTCCACTGCATCCGAACCCCGGCCATGCCGTTTAGCGTCCAGTCCGACGACATCATGCTCTTGAACATATCCAAGCCGGGATAGCCGTAGAAGCCTTGTGCAAAGAGGTTGAACCGCGGCATCACCGTTGAGGTCACCGCCTTTTCCCGAGCCGTAAGCCGGTTGACCTTCGCTTCGAACAGCGCCAACTCGGGGCGGGCCGAAGTCAGGCTTTGCGGTTCCTGTATCACGGGTTTGGGTAGGTGCTCGTCCACAAGCGGCTGGCCGATAAAGAGTTCCAGCATACGTCGGAAACTCGACCGCGACACTTCAGCCTGTTGCAAAGCCTGCTGCGCGCTCAGCAACTCCGCTTCCACGGCGTCGGCATCGGTCTGCATGGCCACGCCGTTGCGGCAATAGGTGCGTACCTTGTCGAAATTGCTTTGCAGGAGCGCGATTTGGGCCTCCGTCTGCCCGATGCGTTCGTCCAACAGCAGAATGCCGAAATAGAGGTCTTCGACCCGTTCTTCCAACGCATATAAATCTACATCCGTCGCGCGGCGTTGTTCGTCCGCTTCGGCTTGGACGGCCACCCGGTTGGCTTTGGATTGTCCGCCGTCCCAAATGTTTTGGTTAATGTCGAGGGCTATTTTGTATTGGTCCTTGCGTAGGCCCGCCATATCCACCCCCTGAGCGGCCAGCATAGCCGCCAGCATATCGGGATAGGTCGGCGTCGCCGATTGGTAAGTGGCCTGCGCCGACAGCCCCAGTTGCGGAATCCAGGCGCGGGCGGCGTTCGACAGGTTGTATTGCTCGGTTTGCGCTATCAGGTCGTATTGGCGGATGGCGGGATGGTGCTCCCGCGCCAAGCGCCGGCATTCGTCAAGCGTTTGCGCCCGGCCGATGGCAGTCTGTACGACTGCGAGCGTCAGCAAGGCAAAGATTATTTTCGGTTTCATATCGTCTGCGGTTTTTTGAGTCTGCGCATGATGGTCTCCACCGATTCGGCCTTGCGGGCTTCGAAAAAGGCCCGGCGGTCGCCGGTTAGGTCGCTGAAAATGTTGTCAATGACAGGGTAGGCCAAGAACGGCAGGACGTTGAGCGACAGCAGGTCGAGCATCAGCATCCGCACATCCATATGTTCCACCTCGCCGCGCTTGGCCGCGCTATCCAAGTCGTTTTGCAACTGCGCGAACAAGGGGCCCGTCAGGTTCAAAATATTCTCCCGCATGATTTTCTGACGTTCCGGATGGGCGATGACCTCATTGATGATGAAGCGGGGCAGTTCCGGATTGCGCATCAGGCAATCGAAATGGTTGACGATGCCCTGTTCGATGCGTTTCAGCAACGGCAGGTTCGGGTCGCCGAGCACCGCCATGAAAGAGGAGGCCATCAAAGCCATTTTCTCATTCAGTATGCGTTCGAAGAGTTGCTCCTTGGTGCGGAAATAATAATGTAGCATGGCGTGGGTAACGCCGGCCGCCTCGGCGATGGAAGTGGTGCGCGCGCCATCGTACCCCTTGGTCATGAATTCTTGTTCCGCCGCCAGCAAAATCGCCTGCTCTTTCGTTTGTTTCTCTTTCTTAGTCATATCGTTATCTCTGTATTAACAAATTTATCTAACAAAATTGTTAATGCAAATATGCAAACAATTTTCTTATTCTCCAAATTGTTTGCGGATATGGTTAATTCTGAGAAGAAATCCGGTTTATCAGGTCGATAAGATGTTGTTGCGGGTCAAATTCCATAGCGATACCACTGTCGATACCTTCATCAATGGCATTCTTCAGCGCGGTGATATTGTTTTCCTGCTCGGATGTCGTTGGCATAGGATGTTCTCCAAGTTTTATAGGGCCTAAAAAATGGGTTCGAGGGCGCGTTGTATCGCAATACGGACATCGTCGGCTTCCGTTTCTCCCATACCTTCGGCCGTACAAGTGCATATCGGTTCTTGAGTCTCGGCAGATATAAATTGTATGGTCACTTCTATTGAATATCCGAAAAGAATTTGTCGTCGTCCTGTTTCAGCGAAGTTTATAATCATTGTTTTGTCTGCATTCGTAGGGTTAACTTCATTTACTTGGACGAATCCTTTTTTGAGAAGTATTCCTGAGATGATGGATGCGGGATTAATGGATTTGACGGTTCCGCCATAGGTGCCAAATTGATTGCTATACACTCCGGAACCGGAAGTATAATTACCTGTCGGTGTAATGTAAAAATAGCGATAATTATGAATGGAATCCGCCGATTTTGTGACAACCGGTGCCATCATGGTGCATCCATTGAATATTAAACCTGAGATTATAAGTAATAAGAAAGGGAAGATTTTATTCGATGGCGTTTTCATGGTAAAGGCGTTATATAGAGTTCCTGCTATTTGTTTGTTGGTTACAAATGTACGAAAAACAGAAGGGGAGTACAAACACCCTGCCGAAAGTTTTAGTGGTTGTTTTCCCAAAACTTTTGTAATTTCGTTCTACAAAAAGTATTTGCTATGGCGAAAGAGACGTTTAAGCCCGGCACGATGATTTATCCGTTGCCGGCGG
>CAMWIS010000084.1 GCA_947174375.1 uncultured Bacteroidales bacterium | reverse complement strand
TAGTTGGTCATATTCGTGATGACCGTGTTTTCGATGAGGAGGCCGAGGTTATGGACGGTGGCGGTTGTGGAAGAATCGAGCCAAATGCCGTTCGAACCGTCTTGGATGATGGCGTATTGGATGGTATGGTCGCCGCTCTCGGCATCCAGCCAGATATGGCCCCATTGGCCGGGTTCGTTGCGGTAATTCGTATCCAGGTGGAGGCCGCTGAACCGCACGGGATTTTCAAGCGTGCCTTCGATGCGCAGGCTGCCGCCTTTTTGTACCCAAATGCCGGCGTCCGTGCCGAAATGCAGGCGGGCACCGGCCGGAATATTCAGGGTTACGCCTTCCGGTACCGTCAGATAGCCGAAAATGGCATAGGGCTTGTCGTTGGCCACGATGGGGTGGGTTTCGGGCGACCAGATGAAATACCGGATGTATTGCGTATCGACGCCGCCCGGCTGTTCGGCACTGGGATAGGGACGCGCGTAAACGCGGTCGGGATGCCAGTAGTGGGCGTCCTGGCCGTAGGCGTAAAGATAAACCGATTGCGAGGATTTGCTCTCGGCGATGTCGCATTGGAAATAGGCGTCCACGATGAACGGTTGGTTCTGTCCCGAAAGATGGATGCCGCTGCGGATGAACGCGAAGATGCTGTCTTTGGCGCCGAGAACCAAATCGCGGATAACCGTCGAGGTATCGCCGTTGACCGTGAAGCGGAACGATTCCGAACCGTAGCCGCTTTCGCCGGGGCGGATATAGATGCGTTCGATTTTGACCGGTTTTTTACTCGTGTTATATATCGTAAACCGCTGGACCGGCTCGTTGAGCGTGGCAAGCACCGTGTCGAAGCAAACGGTATCGACCGAAAAACGGAGCGGGTTGCTGCCGGTTTCAAAGTCCGTCGGCTCCTTGCGGCAGGAAACGGCCAAGCATTCGAGCAACAAGAACAGCCCCAGGCAGATCCCAAGGCCGTGGCGGGCTGTCGGCATCCGCCGGTGCGTATCGGATTTAGGCATTGGGTTCACGGTGTATCAGCAGTTTAAATCCCACTCCGTGCACATTCAGGATTTCGGAAGTGGAATGTTCTTTGAGTAAACGCCGCAGTTTTGCTATATATACATCCATGCTGCGGGCGTTGAAGTAGTTGTCGCTATGCCATATCTTGACAAGCGCCTCGCCGCGTTCCACCACCTGGCCTTCGCGCAGGCAAAGCGCGAGCAGCAGTTCCGATTCCTTGGACGTCAGCCCGATTTGCTGCGTGTCGTTGAACAGCATCTGTTTCGTGTAGTCGAAGCGGATGTTGCCCAAATCGAAAATCTGTTCCTGTTGCTGCGCCGGCTGAATCGCCATGCGGCGCGAGATGGCCTGGATCCGCAACAGGAGTTCGTCCATGCTGAACGGCTTGGTCAGGTAGTCGTCGCCGCCGACCTGAAAACCTTTCAGGCGGTCGGCCTCCAACGTCTTGGCCGTCAGGAAAAGAATGGGGATATTGGCGTCTTTCTTACGGATGTCTTTGGCTAAGGAGAAGCCGTCCTTGACCGGCATCATGACATCGGTGATGCAGAAGTTGTAGCCGCCGTCGAGGAACGCTTTCAACGCATCCTCGCCATTGGAGAACAGGCCGACCGCAAACCCCTTGTTTTCCAAATAGGATTTGAGGAAGCCGCCTAAGTTCGTATCGTCCTCGGCTAAGAGAATCGTCAAGGTCGGTTTGTCGGACTGCAGTTTATTCATATTGCAAATATACGCTTTTATTCGGATAAAGCCGACGGTTCCCCCGGCTTACCGGAAAGGTTTGGCTACGGTCGGGAACCGCAGGTGGAAGATCGAGCCTTTTTTGAGTTCGCTTTCCACCCAAATCTTGCCCTTGTGTTGCTCCGTGATGGATTTGACGAAACTGAGCCCCAGGCCGAAACCGTAATGCTTTTGGGCGTTGCCGGCCGGCACGCGGTACAGCTTCTCGAAAATCTTGTGCCATTGCTTTTTAGGGATGCCGATGCCGTTGTCGGCCACCGTGATTTCGATGCCGTCGGGCGTGTCGTGGCTGTCGATTTGGATGAGGGGGGCGCGTTCGCAGTATTTGTTCGCGTTTTCGATGAGGTTGGTGAACACGCTGATAAGCCGCTCCTTGTCGCCGAAGAACAGCGTGCGCGTCGCCTGCAGGTCGGTCTGAATCCGCCCGCGGTTCAGCATGATTTGGAAACCGCTGTAATTGATGGCCTGCCGGATGATGTCATGCAGGTCGCATTCCTGGCGGTTGAGTTGATAGAAACCCTTTTCGAGCGTCGAAATCTCTATCATCTGACGGCTGAGCTGTTGCAAGCGGCCGCTTTCATGCTGTACGATATGCAACAGGTTCTGTATCTCCGCCTCGCCGTAATGGATGTCGGGGTCGCGGAACGACTCGCAGACCAACGAGATGGTGGAAACCGGCGTCTTGATTTCGTGCGTGATATGGTTGATGAAATCGGCTTTCTGTACGGCGAACCGGTGTTGGCGGATGACGGCGTTCAGCGTGTAGGCGAACGCGAAGGCTTGCAGACCGAACAGGAGCAGCGTCACCAGGCCGAGATACCACATGCGGGAAGCGATGAACACTTTTTGTTGCGGAAAATCGACAATAAGGAAATAGGCGTCGGGCGACGGGTCGTTCGGAAACAGCGGATAAAAATAAGGGCTCTGCAACAGGCGGACGCCGTAATCGCGGGAGCGGCGGACAATGAGTTTGGACAGGTCGGAACTGAAAATGCCCCATTCGAAACCGGTATGGAGGCCTTTGGCGTTCAGCTCCCGCGCGATGAGGCTGTCCACTTCGTAAGGGTCGAGGCGGCCGAGCAGGTTTTGTTCGGGCGTATGCCGCAGGGTTTCGCGCAGCAGGTCGTCGAACAGGCGGCTGTTGAGCAGCAATAGCGCGCGTTCCTGTTCCAGGGCGCGGTAAGTCTGTTGCAGGTGGCGGATGTGGGCGGCGGAGGGCTGCACCGTAACGCGGGCGGGCAGCGTGTCCGCACCGGGCGGTGGGTCGGACAGCACGAAATTGTCCTGTGAACTTTGGCTGAAAGACCGTTCTTCAAACGCGACATAGGGGTAGGTCTGCCGCAGGGCGGCCATGCGCGTGTTGAGCGTGTCGATGCGGCGGATGAGTTCGGTGTGCTGACGGTAGCGCAAGACCCGTTCGGCGATGTCGCGGCGGTTGATTTGAAAGACCACTTCGTCCATCGCCTGGTTGACCGTGTTCTTGAAAATCTGCTCCTGCAGGCGGAACACCTGTCGGGTCCAGTAAATCTGTACGGAGATAAAGCCCAACAGGGCGATGCTCATGGCACAGATGATATAGAACAGCTTTTTCTTGTTCATGGCGCGTTATCGGACGGCGGTGGCCGCTTCGGACAAAGTTACGAAAATTTTGTTACCTTTGCATCTTACATTATTAAGGATAATTATGGATAAACAGCGTACACTTAAATCGCCGGTGGAAATCAAAGGCGTGGGGTTGCATACGGGCCTGACGGCCACCGTGACCCTGAAACCGGCTCCCGAGAATTTCTGGTTCCAGTTCAAGCGGACCGACTTGCCGGACAGCCCGAATATCGAAGCCCTTGTGGAAAACGTCGTGGATTCTTCGCGCGGCACGACCTTGGGCAAAGGCGACGCCCGCGTGGCCACCGTCGAACACTTTTTGGCGGCCTTGGCCGGTTTGGGCTTGGATAACGTCTTGATAGAGACCGACACGATGGAAATGCCGATACTGGACGGCAGCGCGGCGCCGATCGTGGAGGCGATTCTCAAGGCGGGCATCGTGGAACAGGAGGCCGAACGCCGCTATTACGAATTGCCGTCGGCCGAGACCTTTACGTCCGAAGATGGCAAAATCCGCTTCAAGGCCATGCCTTCGGAGGTACGCGAGATGACGGCTTTGGTCGATTACGATTCCAAGGTGGTCGTGCCGCAATACGCGCAGTTCCGCGTGGACGGCGCGGCGGACGAAGCCTGTTTCTCGCAGGAAATCGCGCCCAGCCGGACGTTCGTGTTCCTGCACGAATTGGAAGCCCTGTACCAGCACAATCTGATTAAGGGCGGCGATTTGTCGAACGCCATCGTGTTCGTCGATAAAGTCTTGCCCGAAAGCGAACTGAGCCGTTTGGCCGGTTTGTTGAACAAGCCGACCGTGGAAGTGAAGTCGGAAGGGATGCTGAACAATGTGGAGCTGCGTTTCAAGAATGAACCGGCCCGTCATAAACTGATGGATATGGTGGGCGATTTCGCCTTGCTCGGATGCTATCTGAAAGCGCAGGTAACGGCCGAACGGCCGGGCCACGCCGTCAACGCCGCGTTCGTCAAACAATTGGCCAAGCGCGCCAAGAAAGACATGGCGATAGAGGCTTTGCCGCATTGGGATCCGAATGCCAAGCCCCTGTACGATATCAATCAGATTCAGCAGATTCTGCCGCACCGTCCGCCCTTCCTGTTGGTCGATAAAATCGTCTATATGGATAAGGATCAGGTGGTCGGCATCAAGAACGTGACGATGAACGAGGCGTTTTTCGTGGGCCACTTCCCGGGCGCGCCCGTCATGCCGGGTGTCCTGCAGATGGAGGCCATGGCGCAATGCGGCGGCATCTATATGCTGACGCAGTTGCCGGATCCGGAAAACTATCTGACGTACTTCCTGAAAATGGATCAGGTGAAATTCCGCCGTCAGGTGGTGCCGGGCGACCAGTTGATTTTCAAATTGGTGCCGGCCTCGCCGTTCCGCAGAGGGCTGTGCCACATGAAAGGCTGGGCCTATGTGGGCGATGAAATCGTAGCGGAGGCCGAACTGCTGGCGCAGTTGTTGCGCCGCGCGGATGCGCCCAAGCAGCAGTAGGCGGCCAACTCAGACGTTACTTTATATCTTTTCAATATCGGCGGCGGGAATCCAACCTTGGTTCCCGTCGCTCATTTTTATCTTGCAGTAGGGCGCGATTTCGTCCAAAATCTCCACTTTATTGCCTTCGTGCAGCAGGTAGCGGGTCTCGGCCGAGGCTTCGGGGCGCGCCTTGATTTCGCTTTGCGGCACCATGATGATGGCTTCGGGCTTGAAACGGGCGTGCCGTGCGGAAAAACAGGCCATCAGCGTGATGAAGGCGGCCACAAACAGCAGGATGGCGCCGTAGAACGTCGCGCGGCGCAGGCTGTAGCTGTGGCTCAGGAAATAGCACACCAAACAGAGCAACAGGCCGGCCGTAAGGCCCAACAGGCCGCCGGCCCATGCGTCGGCCGGCAAGGCGCGTACGACGCGCCGCCAAAAATCCTGCAGGAAGAAAGAGGGCAGGGCTTCGCGGTCGTCGGTGATTTTGGTGCGGCAGAGCGCCAGGTTTTGCCGGATGTCGGCCTGGCCGGGCTTGAGGCGGTCGGCGCGTTCGTACGACAGGATGGCGCGGCTGTAAGCGCCGGTCTTGTAGTAGGCGTTGCCCAGGTTGTAATAGACTTCCCAGGCCTCATAGGGCAGGGCCAGTATCTGCCGGTAGCAGTCGATGGCTTCTTCGTATTTCTCGCGCTGGTAGAGCAGGTTGCCTTCGGCGTAGAGGTTGCGTGCGTAATCGACGGGCATTTCGGAAGAGGCCGCCCGTACGGGGGCGACGGTCAGCGCGGTCAGTGCCCAGACGGCGCTGAGAACGGACAGGCGGCGGATGATATGCGTTTTCATGCTTTCAATTCTTTGATGATGGACGAAATGACCTCCAAGGCTTCCGCGTGGAGGTCGGACATACGGAAGCGGCTGTTACCCTGCGGCGCGAAGCGTTCGTACTCGCAATGCTCCAACGTCTGAATGAAGGCGTCGGCGCTGGCTTCCGAAATACCTCTTTCGCGGAGTACCTCGCGGACACGCGCCATCGAGAGGTCGGACACAGGAATGTTGAATTTGCGGCTCAAGAAGCCCCAAAGCGCCTGAGACAGTTCGATATAAAAGTCATTCTTCCGGTTTTGCGTCATATAGAGATGCCCTTTCCGCAGGCAGCGGCGCGCTTCCTTATAGGCGCGTTTGTTGCGCAGGCCGATGGGATCCGATAACTGGGCGCGGTGGCGGCGGTAGAGTCCCACCGAAACGGCCGTCAAGACCAACAATCCGGCCAAGCCGAGCCACCAGCCCGTGCTGAGGAAGAACTGCCGGCCGGTCTTGAACCAATGGGGCGCGTGGGTCTGCAACGGCGCCAGGGTTTGGGCCGCGTGGCCATCGGTCGGGGCCGAACTGCCGGCGGGCACGTACGCGCCGTCGCCCTCGCGGATGTTCAGCGCCGTTTCGGGAATGTCCACGGTGCGGTACTGGCCCGCCTGCGGGTTGAAATACGAGAACGAGAAGGCGGGGATGCGGTAGATGCCGGGGCTGCGCGGCACCACGATGTATTCGATCGAGGCTTGGCCGCCGATATGGCCGTCCTGTGTCTTGTGCAGGTTCACGCGCGGTTCATAGACGTCGAAGTCGGGCGGGAACAGGATATGCGGCGGTTGAATCAGTTCGACGTTGCCGCTGCCGCTCACCGTAAACGTAAAGTCGATGGCTTCGTTGGCCTTGAGCGCCTTGGTCTTGTCGTATTGGAACGTCACCTTGTAGTCGCCCACGGGGCCGTTGAAATCGGCGGGGCGGCCGGTTTCGGGCAACGGCCGCACGTTGAGCACCGTCGGCTTGGTGCGCACGTTGGCTTGGGTGTAGGTCACGCGGTCAAAAAACGGGTCATCGAAAATATCGAAAATCGTGCCCGTGCGTTCGCGCTTCTGTTGAATGGCGGCCACCACCTCTATCTCCAGCGGCTCAATCGTGAGTTTGCCGGCTTCCTGCGGGAACAGCGCCACCTTGCGCAAATCAACATAAACGTAGGGGCGGCCGTTGATGGTCTCGCGCTGCTCGTTTTCGCCCGTTTTCAAATCCTCCGACCAAAAGCCCTTGTTGGTCGGCAGTTTGTAGATGCTGTATTGCCGTACGGGCACGGCCGTATAGAGGCGGTAGGTCACGACGACTTCTTCGCCCACATAC
>CAMWIS010000083.1 GCA_947174375.1 uncultured Bacteroidales bacterium | reverse complement strand
AAAATTTGCTATCTTTGCATCCTTATGCCGGGAGGCGGCCAGGGGTATTGGCGGCTATCCCCGCTTTAAACCCATTTGAATCATGAAGATATTAGTCACCTATCAGATACCGAGAGACCCGTTCCTCAATCTGCCCAAGGCCTGGGAAATCGTTTTCCCGGAGGAGGGCAAGGAGTGTTTCACGGAAGAGGAAATCATCGAACGCATCCCCGATTGCGAAGTGCTGCTTTCCATTTTCAGCCGTCCGGTCAGCAACGCCGTCATCGACGCCGGCAAAAAACTGCGGCTCATCAGCAACTTCGGCGTCGGGTTCAACAACATCGACATTGCTTACGCGCGATCCAAGAACATCGCGGTCACGAACACGCCCGTGTCGGTCTGCAACCCCACGGCCGAACACGCTATGGCGCTGATGCTGGCCGTCAGCCGCCGCGTGGGCGAGTGCAACATCACGCTCCGCACCAAGAAAGAAGCCATTTGGGGCACGATGCGCAACTTGGGCCATACGCTCGAAGGCAAGACGCTGGGCATCGTCGGCATGGGACGCATCGGACAGAACGTCGCCAAGAAGGCCGAGGCCTTCGGCATGAAGGTCGTCTATACCAATTCAAAGACGGATGTGCCCGGCTACAAACGCCTGCCGCTCGAAGACCTGCTGCGCACGGCCGACGTCGTTTCGCTGCACGTGCCGCTGACGCCCGAAACGCAGGGGCTTATCGGCAAGGCGGAGTTGGCGCTGATGAAGCCGCAGGCCATTTTGGTCAATACCTCGCGCGGGGCGGTCGTGGATGAAACCGCCTTGGCCGACCACCTGGAGGCGGGCTACCTGTTCGGTGCCGGCTTGGATGTGTTTGAAAAAGAACCGCATATCGAACCGCGCCTCTATACGATGTCGAACGTCGTGCTGACGCCGCACGTGGGCAACGGCACCTACGAGGCCCGCGTGGCGACGGGCGTGGAGGCCTTGGGCAATATCCTGGCCTTTTTCGCCGGCGCCCCGACGAATGTGGTAAACTAAAATGAAATTCACTATCTTTGCAACCCTAAAAAGCGACCTTTAAAATAAAGATGCTATGACAAACTATCTCAATTATGCGTCTGTAACCAAAAAAGTTACTTTGGCGATTATAGGCGGCTTCCTGATGATCTTCCTGCTGCTGCACGCGGGCATCAACCTGTGTATGCTGCGCAACGACGGCGGCGAATGGTTCAGGGCCGCGGCCCATTTCATGGGCACGAACGTAATCATAAAGGTATTCGAATACATCCTGTTCGCGGCCTTTATCGTACACATCCTGTTGGCCATCGTGCTGCAGATTCAGAACTGGCGCGCCCGCGGGCCGGTCGGCTACAAGGTGCCCAACAAATCGGCCACGCGTCCGGCTTCCAAGTTTATGATTTACACGGGCTTGCTCGTGCTCATCTTCTTGGGCATCCACATGATGAACTTCTATTTCGTCAAGAAGGGCCTTGTGGAAGGCCGTTACCTTGTCGAACTCAAAGACGTGGATAAAATCGACCAGGCCGTTTTGGAACAGAACCAAATGCAGATCGTGGCCTTGTTCCAGGATACGGAAGCCAACCCGGCCAACGCTTACGGCATCAAACCGGTGGCCGACAACCTGACCAAAGACCAGTTGGCCCTGTTCGGCGAAAACTTCACGGCCTACGAACCCGACTTCTACAATATGGCCATCGAGCTGTTCTCCAACACAGCCTATGCGCTGATTTACCTCGTGCTGATCATCGCGCTGTGCTTCCACCTGCGCCATGCGTTCGGCTCGGCCTTCCAGACGTTGGGTTGGAACCATCCCAAATACACGCCGTTCATTGAGGGCTTCGGCTTGTTCTACGCCATTTTGATCGGCCTGATGTTCGGCATCATCCCGGTATGGTTTCTCTTATTTTAATTGTTAACGCGTAAAAAGAAAAGATATGGATACGCTTAATTCAAAAGTGCCGGCCGGTCCCGTTGCGGAGAAATGGACGCGGTACAAATCGGAACAGCATTTGGTGAATCCGGCCAACAAACGCAAGCTGGACGTCATCGTCGTGGGCACCGGTCTGGCCGGGGCTTCGGCGGCGGCCAGTTTGGGCGCCTTGGGATTCAATGTCAAGATATTCTGCATCTCTGATTCGCCGCGCCGCGCGCACTCCATCGCGGCCCAGGGCGGTATCAATGCGGCCAAGAATTACCAGAACGACGGCGACAGCGTTTACCGTCTGTTTTACGATACGGTCAAGGGCGGCGACTACCGCGCCCGCGAAGCCAACGTTTACCGTTTGGCTGAGGTCAGCAACGCCATTATCGACCAGTGCGTGGCGCAGGGCGTGCCTTTTGCGCGCGACTACGCCGGCTACCTCGACAACCGTTCGTTCGGCGGCGCGCAGGTATCGCGTACGTTCTATGCCCGCGGCCAGACCGGCCAGCAGTTGCTCATCGGGGCCTACGGTGCGTTGAGCAACGAAATCCACAAGGGCAGCGTCAAGCTCTACGCCCGTCGCGAGATGATGGACATCGTGGTCAAGGACGGTCACGCCTGCGGTATCGTTTGCCGCAACCTGACCGACGGTTCGATAGAACGTTATTCGGCCCATGCCGTATTGCTCTGCACGGGCGGCTACGGTAACGTTTACTTCCTGTCCACCAACGCCATGAACTCCAACGGTAGCGCGGCCTGGAAAGCCTATAAGAAAGGCGCCTGCTTCGCCAACCCGTGTTTCACGCAGATTCACCCGACCTGTATCCCGGTACACGGCGACTATCAGTCCAAGCTGACGTTGATGAGCGAGAGTCTGCGTAACGACGGCCGTATTTGGGTGCCCAAGAAAATCGAAGACGCGGAAGCGATTCGCGCGGGCCGTCTCAAACCGACCGACATCGCCGAAGAAGACCGCGACTACTATCTCGAACGCCGTTACCCGGCCTTCGGTAACCTGGTGCCGCGCGACGTGGCTTCGCGTGCCGCCAAGGAACGTTGCGACGCGGGTTATGGCGTGGGTACGGGCAAGGCCGTTTACCTCGACTTCGCGGAGGCCATCCAGCGTTTGGGCCGTCAGCGCATCGAGGAACGTTACGGCAACCTGTTCCAGATGTATCAGAAAATCACCGACGACAATCCCTACGAAACGCCGATGATGATTTATCCGGCCGTTCACTACACGATGGGCGGTCTGTGGGTGGACTACGAATTGCAGACGACCCTGCCGGGCCTGTTCGCGTTGGGCGAAGCCAACTTCTCCGACCACGGCGCCAACCGTTTGGGGGCGTCGGCGCTCATGCAGGGGCTTTCCGACGGCTACTTCGTCATCCCCTACACGTTGCAGAACTTCCTGTCCGACCATATCCACGACGGCCATATCCCGACCGATTTGCCGGAGTTCGAACAGACCGAAAACGCGGTCAAGGAACGCATCAACAAGCTGTTCTCCATCAAGGGCAACACCTCGCCCGACAGCTTCCACAAGCAGTTGGGCCATATCATGTGGGAATACGTCGGCATGGGCCGTACCAAGGAAGGCCTGACCACCGCCATCGAAGAAATCCGCAAGCTGCGTGAACGCTTCTGGCAGGATGTCAAGGTAACGGGCAAGGCCGACGAAATGAACCCCGAATTGGAAAAGGCCCTGCGTTTGGCCGACTTCCTCGAAATGGGCGAGCTCATGGCCGAGGATGCGTTGGAACGCGAGGAATCCTGCGGCGGTCACTTCCGCGAGGAACATCAAACGCCGGAGGGCGAAGCCAAGCGCGACGACGAGCGTTTCATGCACGTGGCCGTATGGGAATACAAGGGCGAGGGCGAACGTCCGGTACGTCATCAGGAACCCTTGGCGTTCGAAGCCATCAAAGTGGCGGTTCGTAATTATAAATAGTAGAAAGGAGAAGCGACTATGGATTTTACACTGAAAATATGGCGGCAAGCGGGCCCCAAAGTAAAAGGAAAATTTGAAACCTACCCGATTAAGGGCATTTCTCCCGACTGCTCTTTTTTGGAAATGATTGACATCCTCAACGAATCGTTGGTGGCCAAAGGCGTGGAGCCGGTTTGTTTCGACCACGACTGCCGCGAGGGCATCTGCGGGATGTGCAGCCTGTATATCAACGGCCATCCGCACGGCCCCGACAGTCAGATTACGACCTGCCAGCTGCATATGCGCAAGTTCCAGGACGGCGATACGATTTGGATTGAACCGTGGCGTAGCGCGGCCTTCCCGGTCATCAAAGACTTGGTGGTTGACCGTCAGGCGTTCGACAAGATCGTACAGGCCGGCGGCTATATCTCGGCCACGACGGGCGGGGTGCCCGACGCCAACGCCATCCCCATCAGCAAGAAGAACGCCGATACGGCGATGGACGCGGCGGCCTGCATCGGTTGCGGCGCGTGCGTGGCGGCTTGCAAAAACGCTTCGGCCATGCTGTTCGTTTCGGCCAAGGTGTCGCACTTCGCGCATCTGCCGCAGGGCAAGATAGAGGCGGCCAAGCGCGTACAGGCGATGGTCAAGAAGATGGACGAACTCGGATTCGGCAACTGCACGAATACGGGGGCTTGCGAGGCGGAATGCCCGAAAGGCATCAAGATCAGCCATATCGCCAAGCTGAACCGCGAATTCATCTGCGCCAAGTTAGGCTAAGATACACCGGGCGCGGCTCCGGCTGTGTCTTTACGGAAAGGGGACGTCGTGAAAACGGCGCCCCCTTTTTTCATACCGTAGATTAGGCTTAGACAAAGAACCATTGGCCGACGTTATAGACGAGCAAGGCCACGAGATAGGCGATGGCCGTGGTGTAGAACGCCATGAACAGCGGCCATGTCCAGCTGCCGCTTTCCTTGCGGACGGCCGAGAAGACGGCGATGCAGGGCAGGTACAGCAGCACGAACGCCAGGAAAGAGGCGGCGGTCAGCGGCGTAAACGCCTGCGCGGGCTCCACCAAGACCGAGAGCGTGCTCACGACCACCTCTTTGGCCGAGATGCCCGCCAGCAGGCTGATGCCCATCTTCCAGTCAAAGCCCAACGGCTGCAAGGCGGGGGCGATGAACCGCCCGATGGCGCCGAGGTAAGAGCCCGTGATGTCGGCGGGGCGGCCGTCGGCCGAGAGCGGGAAATAGCCCAAGGCCCAAATGACGAGCGAGGCCACGAGGATAACGCCGCCCATCTTCTTGAGATAGGCTTTGGTCTTCATCCACAGGCCGTACAGTAACGATTTGAGGTTGGGCCAGCGGTAAGGCGGAATCTCCATGACGAACGGGCTCTCGGCCGACGGCAACAGCGTCTTTCGGAACAACAGGGCCGAGAGAATCGACACGGCGATGCCGGCAAGGTAAATCAGGAAAATGACGCTGCCCGCATGGGCGGGGAAGAACGCGCCCACCAATAGTATATATATCGGAAGCCGCGCGCTGCATGACATGAACGGTACAATCAGCATCGTAATCAGGCGGTCTTTGCGGTTCTCGATCGTGCGGGTCGCCATCACGGCCGGCACGTTGCAGCCGAAGCCGATGATGAGCGGGATGAACGACTTGCCGTGCAGGCCTATCGTGTGCATGAGCCTATCCATGATAAAGGCCACGCGCGCCATATAGCCCGTCGTCTCCATAAAGGAGATGAACGTAAACAGGATGAGGATATTGGGCAGGAACACGATGACGCCGCCGATGCCGCGCAGAATGCCGTCCAGCAGCATGGCTTTGAGCAGGCCGTCGGGCAAGAGCCGTTCCAGACCGTGGCAGAGCGCGTCCACGCCGTTGTCAATCCAGTCCATCGGATACTGCCCGAGGGCGAACGTCGTCTGAAACATGACCCACAGGAAGAACAGGAAAATCGGGAAGCCCCAGACGCGGTGCGTCAGGATGGAGTCCAGCCGGTCGGTCATCGTCTTCTGCCGCGAGGGCGTGGCGGCCGGCGTATAAGCCTCTTTCAACGCGCCCCGTACGAACGCGTAGCGGGCGTCCGACAGCAGGTGGGCCGGGTCGTCGTCGAAAATGGCCCGGATATGCTTGATTTCGGCCTGCGCCAGGGCTTCGATGCCCTTAAAGTCTTGCAATACGTGCAGCGGCTGCATGGCGTCGGTGTCTTCCTCCAACAGCTTGATGGCCAAGAAGCGCGACGAATACATATCCGAAAAGGCCGGATCCCGGCGGATGGCCTCCTGCAATTTGTGGATGGCCGTCTCGATTTCTTCGGGATAGGGGATATGCGTGTGGCGCAGATGCGGTTCGGCATCGTTATATACCGCCGCGATTTTCTCGGCCAGGGGCGCGAGCCCCTCATGGCGCGAAGCCACGGTCGGCACCACCGGCATCCCCAACAGCTGTCCCAGCAGTTCCGCGTCCAAGCGCGCCCCCGTCTTTTTCAGCTCGTCAAACATATTCATCGCCAGCACCACCTTGCAGTCCATGTCGATGAGCTGGGTGGTGAGGTAAAGGTTGCGTTCGATGTTGGAGGCGTCGATGACGTTGAGCACGACGTCGGGTTTGTGAAACAGCAGGTGTTCGCGCACGAAGCGTTCTTCGGGCGTGTAGGGCGAAAACGAATACGTGCCGGGCAGGTCGGTCAGCTCGATGCGGTAGTCGCGGTAGTCGAACGCGTTGCTTTTGGCGTCCACGGTCACGCCGCTGTAGTTGGCCACGTGCTCGAACGCGCCCGACAGCGCGTTGTACAGCGAGGTCTTGCCCGCGTTGGGGTTGCCCACCATGCACACCTCGATGGTCTCCTTGTGGCCGGCGGGGAAGGCCGCCGCGTTGGGCGTGGCGGTCGGTGCGGCGGTCTTGGCCGATGCGGGTGTGCCGGCGGAGGCCGTTGCGCCGTCCGTAGCCGTCCGTGCTATGTCGGTTTTACCGTCCGGCCCTATCAGGTCTATTTCTATCAAGGCCGCCTCGTCCCGGCGCAGCGACACCTCGCTGTGCAGGATGCGGAATTCCACCGGGTCTTTCATCGGGGCGAACCGCAGCGTCTCCACGGTCTGACCCTTCACGAAGCCCATCTCCACCAATCTCTGTCTGAAAGCGCCCCGCCCCTTCACCTTGAAGATGCGGGCCCGCTGTCCTTCTTTAAGTTCGTCTAACGTCATAACAGTCATGCCGTTG
>CAMWIS010000082.1 GCA_947174375.1 uncultured Bacteroidales bacterium | reverse complement strand
TAACGGATTTTCCGTTCGTTCAATGCCCGATGGTAACGTCGGGCATTGTTGTTATGCTCGTTGAGGTTCGTCGCGAACGCATGATAGCCGGAGAAATCCTCGCGCGCGCAGAAATACAGATAGGACGTCTTTTTATTGGCCAACACCGCGTTGACGCTCGCGGCCGAGGGCGTGCAGATGGGGCCCGGCGGCAGCCCGCGGTACAGATAGGTGTTGTAGGGCGAATCGGTTTTGAGGTGCGATTTGAGGATGCGCCGCAGCGTGGGGTCGCCCAACGCGAACTTGACGGTGGGGTCGGCCTGCAGCGGGATGCCCTTGCGCAGACGGTTCAGATACACGGAGGCGATGTCGGCCTTCTCGTCGTTCTTGTTCGTCTCCAATTCCACGATCGAAGCCAGCGTGATGACTTCCATCGGCGTCAGCTTCAGGGCGTCGGCCTGGGCGCGCCGCCGGTCGTTCCAGAACGTCTCCTGCTCGTAAATCATGCGGTTCAGGAACTTTTCGGGCGTCGTGTTCCAATGGATGTAATACGTGTTGGGCATAAAACAGCCCAAGGCCGTTTCGTAGGTCAGCGGCGCGCCGAACAGACTGAACGCGGCCAAACGGGCCGGTTGCGTGAACAGGGCCATGAGGGCGGTGGAATCGGCCTCGATTTGGTGGCCTACGGTGGTGGCGAGCCCGGAGAGCGAACGCATCCGCCCGAAATGCAGGTGCACTTCGTCCTGGGCGCCCGACCGCAGCTTATCGACGACGCTCGACGTGGAGGCGCCTTCGGGCAGGATATAGCGGCCCGGCTTGACGTAGTAAGGATATTTGCGGATTTTGGCGAGCAAGTCGAAACGGTAGTCGTTTACGAAGCCCGACGCCCGCAAACTGTCGCACACCTGGCGGTAGGAAGCCTTGCTCGGCACGTACAGCACCGTTTCTTCGGGGATGGCCGGCGCGTAGGCGATGTAATACCAAAGGCCGCCGCACAATACGGATATCACGCAAACGAAGATGGCGAGCGTTTCTAAAACGCGCCGCAACGGGCTTTTCTTACGGTTGACAGGGCGCGTGCCGCGCGATTTGCGGGGCTTGTGATAAACGTTGGGAGATTTTCTTCTTGTCATGGAACCAACAAGTAAGGATGAAGAGTACCTTGGGCGGGAGTTGAACCCGCACGGCCTTACGGCCACAGGATTTTAAGTCCGGCGTGTCTACCGATTCCACCACCAAGGCGGGTACTTACAAAAAATCCCGATGGAAAGCACCGGGATTTGTGGAGCGGAAAACGGGGCTCGAACCCGCGACCTCAACCTTGGCAAGGTTGCGCTCTACCAGCTGAGCTACTTCCGCGCTGTTAAGAGGCCGCAAAATTACATCTTTTTTTTCATCCCGCCAAATTTTTGCGGCCTTTTTTGCGATATTTTCAGTCTTTCGACAACAATTGTTTGATTTCGTTTAATTTATTAAGTGCTTCGATGGGCGTCAGACCGTTGAGGTCGGTGTTCAGGATGTCGTCTTTGATTTTTTCGATGAGCGGATCCTCCAACTGGATAAAGCTCAACTGGTAGCCCGACTGCATGGCCTTGGAGCTATCTGCAGGGCCGTTTTCGGCCTTTTCGGACGGCTTTCCGGCGGCGTTTCCGGCCGTTTTCGGCTGCGGAGAATCGGTTTTAATATCCGCCGACGGGGCGCAGGACGCTACAGCCGATTCTCGCGGCGTTGATTTTTCCATCGCGTCCAAGAGCGACTCGGCCCGTTCCACGACTTGGGCCGGCATCCCGGCCATACGCGCCACATGGATACCGAAACTATGCTCCGACCCGCCCGGCACGAGCTTGCGCAGGAACAGCATCTCCTTGCCCACCTCCTTGATGCTGATATGGAAATTATGGATGCGCGGGAACTGCGCGGCCATGCGGTTGAGTTCGTGGTAGTGCGTGGCGAACAGCACCTTGGGGCGGACTTTTTCGTCTTGGTGCAGGTACTCGGCAATGGCCCAGGCAATCGAGATGCCGTCGTAGGTGCTGGTGCCGCGGCCTATTTCGTCGAGCAGCACGAGTGACCGCGACGTGATGTTGTTGAGGATGTTGGCCGTCTCGTTCATCTCCACCATGAACGTACTCTCGCCCGAAGCGATGTTGTCGCTCGCGCCCACGCGCGTGAACACCTTATCCACCAGGCCGATGCGGGCCGACTCGGCCGGCACGAAGCAGCCCATCTGCGCCATGAGCACGATCAGGGCCGTCTGCCGCAGCACCGCCGACTTACCCGACATATTCGGCCCGGTAATCATCATAATCTGCATCTTGTCCGTATCCAAATGCAGGTCGTTCGGGATGTAGGCCTCGCCCACGGGCAGGAACCGCTCGATAACCGGATGGCGGCCGCCCTGGATATCCAAGGCCGTGTCTTCCGCTATCTCGGGCCGCACGTAACCATAGAGCTTGGCGGCGTCGGCAAACGCGTACATCACGTCGGCGAAGGCCACCAACTGCGCGTCGTCCTGCAAGGCCTTGATATGGGGTTGCACCGACAGCAACAGCTGCTCGTAAAGGGCGGCTTCCGTCCGCCCGATGGCCTCCTCGGCCTGCAACACGCGCTCCTCGTAGGTCTTGAGTTCGTCGGTGATGTAACGCTCCCCGCCCGTCAGCGTCTGTTTGCGCACCCAGTCTTCCGGCACGCGGTCTTTATACGACTTGCTGACTTCCAAATAATAACCGAATACCGACGTGAAACCGAGCTTGAGGTTCGGGATGCCGCTGCGTTCGGCCTCTTTCTGCTGGATTTCAACCAAATAGTCCTTGCCCGAAAAGACGAGCTTGCGCAGGTTGTCCAATTCGGCGCTGAAGCCCTCGGCAATGACCATCCCCTTGGCCAACGACACGGGCGGGTCGGCGTGCAGGCCCGCTTCCAACTGCGCGCGCAAGTCTTCGCACACTACGATTTTCTCCACCCATTCGCGCACGGAAGGCGGCGTGTCGGCATCTTCCAAAAGACTGTCTTTCAAGTCTTGCAAGCTATAGAGGCAGGCTTTGAGCTGGTACAGTTCCCGCGGGTTGGCACGCAGGGCGGCCACCTTCGAAATCAGACGCTCCAAATCGCCTATCCCGGCGAAGACTTCCTTCAGTTGCCGCGCCGTTTCTGGGTTTTGCAACAATTCCTCCACAAAACGTAGCCGCCGCTCTATCTGCGTTTTTTCCACAAGCGGCATACTGATGTAACGCCGCATAAGCCGCGCCCCCATTGGCGTCACACTACGGTTCAGTACCCCGAAAAGCGAGTACTTTTCATCGGTGCCGAAGTGGACGGGCGCCAGCAATTCCAGGTTGCGGACCGTAGAGGCGTCCAAGGCCAAAAACGTAGTGTCGCTCAGGCTCCGGATGCGGCTGACATGGGCGGATTCCTCGTGCTTCGTGGCGGCCAAATAGTGCAGGCACGCGCCCGCGGCCACCTGTCCGAACAGCATCTTCTCAACGCCGAACCCTTTGAGGGAGCGCACTTTAAAATGCTTCAACAGGATATCTTCGGCAAACTGGTTCGTGAAAACCCAGTCGTCGATTTTGGTCGTGAAGAACGCATTGCCCATGCGTTCGAGCCAGGTCTTATACTGTAGGTTCGAAACGAGGATTTCGGAGGGCGAAAACGTATGGATGAGTTTGACGATTCTATCCCACGGCCCCTCGGTCAGATAAAATTCGCCGGTACTGATGTCGAGCAGGGCCAGGCCGCAGGCCTGTTTCTGCAGATGGACGGCGGCCAGATAATTGTTCTTCTCGGCCTCCAACATCTTGTCGCTCAGCGCAACCCCCGGCGTAATCAATTCGGTGACCCCGCGTTTGACGATTTTCTTCGTCAGCTTCGGATCCTCCAACTGCTCGCAAATCGCCACCTTGCCGCCCGCCTTTACCAAACGGTAGAGATAGCTGTCCAACGCATGATGCGGGAAACCGGCCATCTCGATGCCGGCGGCCGCCCCGTTGGAACGACGGGTCTGTATGATATTCAGCACCTTGGACGCAAAAACGGCATCTTCGCCATAGGTCTCGTAAAAGTCGCCGACCCGAAACAGCAACAGGGCTTCCGGATACTGCCGCTTGATTTCGTAAAACTGCTTCATCATCGGCGTTTCCGAGCCCGCGGACGTGGGATCGGCTTCGTTCCCGTCTTTTTTCGTTCTGGCCATTATCTTCTCTATCAATATTATTCAGTGAACTCCGCTTGGGACGGGGCAGCCGCCGCGTTTTTGGAGGCGGCTTGCAGGCGGATGAGCAAGACCGAGATGTCGGCCGGCGAAACGCCCGGAATGCGGGCGGCCTGCCCGATGGTCATCGGCCGGAGCTTCGACAGCTTCTCGCGCGCCTCGTAAGAGAGCGACGAAATGGCGCGGTAGTCGGTGTCTTCCGGCAGCCGCAGCTGTTCGTAGCGCGTCATGCGCTCGGCGTTCTCCTGTTCCTTGCGGATATACGACTCGTATTTGACGCCTATTTCCACGGCCTCGCGCATCTCGCGGTAGTCGCTCTCGCCCGCATAGGTCTGCAGAAGCGCCTGCAAGGCCGGCACGGCCGTTTCCAGCGCGTCGAGGTTGACCTGCGGCCGCTGCAACAGGCTTTCCAACGCGGCCTTCTGCGGGATGGCCGATGTGCCGCAGGCCTCCAGCATCGGGTTGGCCTCGCCGGGCTCTATCTTCGTCTGCCGCAGGAAGGCATCGACCCGGGCCGTGAAACGCTGCTTGCGTTCCAAGTCGCGCATACGTTTTTCATCGGCCAAGCCCAAGCGGAACGCCAAGGGCGTCAGGCGCGTATCGGCATTGTCCTGCCGCAACAGGATACGGTATTCGGCCCGCGACGTGAACATACGGTAGGGCTCGTCCACCCCCTTGGTGATGAGGTCGTCTATGAGCACGCCGATATAGGCCTGCGAGCGGTCGAGCACGAAGGGCTCCGCACCCCGCAGCTTGAGGTGGGCGTTGATGCCGGCCATGAAACCCTGCCCGGCCGCCTCCTCGTAGCCCGTCGTGCCGTTCACCTGGCCCGCGAAATACAGATGTTCCACTATTTTGGTCTCCAACGTGGCCTTGAGTTGGGTCGGCGGGAAATAATCGTACTCTATCGCGTAGCCCGGCCGGTAGATCTTGGCGCGCTCAAAGCCTTTGATACGGCGCAGGGCCGCGCATTGCACCTCCTCCGGCAGGGAGGAGGAAAAACCGTTCAAATAGTACTCGTGCGTGTGGCGTCCCATCGGCTCCACAAACAGCTGGTGCCGGTCTTTGTCGGCAAAGCGGACGATTTTGTCCTCTATCGACGGACAGTAGCGCGGCCCCGTGCCCTGGATGCGCCCCGTGTACATCGGCGACTTGTCGAAGCCCGTGCGCAGGATATCGTGAACCGCTTGGTCGGTGTACGCCAAAAAGCACGGCAGCTGGTGTTCCACGGGCCGGCTTTCGTCGCTGAAAGAAAACTTGGCGGGTTGGTCGTCGCCCGGCTGGGGCGTCAAGACCGAAAAATCGATGGTGCGGCCGTCGATACGGACGGGCGTGCCTGTTTTGAGACGGGCGGAAACGAAGCCGAGCGATTGCAGGCTTTCGGTCAGGCCCGTCGCCGCCGCGTCGCCCATGCGGCCGCCCGCATACGAGCACTCGCCGATATGGATTTTGCCGTTCAGGAACGTACCGGCCGTCAGCACCACGGCGCGGCCCTCTATCTGCAAGCCCGTGCGCGTCACCACGCCCCGCAGCCGCCCGTGGTCCATCCACAGGCCCGTCACCATATCCTGCCGCAAATCGAGGTTGGGAACCGCGTCTATCTTTTGCCGCCACAGCCGCGAGAACTGCAACATATCGCATTGCGCGCGCGGACTCCACATGGCAGGCCCCTTGGAGCGGTTCAGCATCCGGAATTGAATCGTGGCCGCATCGGTCACCAGGCCTGACAGACCGCCCATCGCGTCGATTTCGCGCACGATCTGCCCTTTGGCCACGCCGCCCATCGCCGGATTGCACGACATATAGGCTAGGCCGTCTATCTGCAGGCTCAACAGCAACACCTTAGAACCTAAGCGGGCGGCCGCCGCTGCCGCTTCACATCCGGCATGGCCACCGCCCACTACAATCACATCGTATGTTTCCGTACAGGTGAAATTTTGCATCCGTCTCCTTTTACGCGCTCGTTCTATAAGGTCGGAAAACCGTGCGCCATCATGCGGTCTTCCATTTCGCGCATCTTCTTGGCCTCGGCCGGCGTCTTGTCGCCATAGCCCGCCAAATGCAGGATGCCGTGTATCATGACGCGGATCAGTTCGTCGGCCTGCTTCACGTTAAAAATCTTGGCGTTTTCCTTGATACGTTCCACACTGATGAAGATATCGCCGCTGAGGACGTTTTTCTCCGTATAGTCGAACGTGATGACATCGGTATAGGTATCGTGCGAAAGATACTGCTCGTTCAATTTATGCAGATAGGTATCCGTGCAAAAGATAAAACTGATGTCGCCGCATTTCTTCTTCAACTTCTCCACCACGCGTTCCAAACCCATGCGCGTCTCGCCCCGCTTGATGCAGCGCACCTTGATTCCCTCTTCGAAAAAAGCAATGTTTTCCATAATCCGATGTTTTGGTTTCCGCCGGGCGGTTGTGCCGAGCCCCACACGTATATCTGTACAAATATAAAAATTTTATTCCAATTCCACCGCATTGATATGGCGTGACCCGACGGGAGAGGCCGGACGGATGATTTTCTGATTTCAGGCAAAAAACGTACCCGTTCTCCTTTATGTTCCACGTGAAACATCTATCGAAAACGTGGTCTAAAACACCCCCTTTGGACGGGATTCCGCAGAAAAGTTTTCCCTAGGCACGAAAATTTTTCGTAACTTCGGCCTATCAATACCTTTATATAAATGAAAAGATTTCATTTGAGCCGGAACAACGTGATGTTGGGCGGCGTATGCGGCGGCTTGGGCGAATACTTCGACATTGACCCCGTGTTGTTCCGCATCCTCTTTATCTTCTTTGCCCTGACCGGCAGCCTGGGGGTTTGGGTTTACCTGTTGCTTTGGCTGCTCGCCGACTCCGACAAAAGAAAGTCTGGCCCCAAGCACCGCCGGAAGGACAACTCCCCCGTCGAGGATGTTGACTTCACCTACGTTGAGGAGGATGA
>CAMWIS010000081.1 GCA_947174375.1 uncultured Bacteroidales bacterium | reverse complement strand
CTGCAACCCACCGAGCTGATGCCCGAAATGGCCACGCTCGACTGCGGTACCTGCAACTTCGGCGACGACGTGTTTGAAAACACGATGCCCATCATGCGCGCCTTCGGCAAGCGGATGCTCGAAAACCACATCAAGCCCGAATACGAATGCTTTGAAATGGGCCACCTCGACACGATTCTGACGATGGCCAAGAAAGGCCTCGTGCCCGGCGACCCGATGCAGTTCAACTTCGTGTTGGGCGTGCCCGGCTGTACGCCCGCCACGGTGCCCAACCTGTGCTGGCTCGTGAACGCCATTCCCGCCGGCTCCACGTGGACGGCCACGGGTATCGGACGCCACGCCTTCACGCTGGCCGCGCCGGCCATCGCCATGGGCGGCAACGTGCGCGTAGGGTTTGAGGACAACCTCTACCTCGAACGCGGCGTACTGGCCAAAAGCAACGGCGAACTCGTCGCCAAGGTGGTGCGCATCGCCAAGGAGCTGGGCCGCGAAATCGCCAACCCGGCGGAAGCGCGTCAAATCCTTTCGCTCAAAAAGTAAACAAGAATTAACAACCTTCAAATTTATAAAACATTATGCAACCTAAAGGAAACAAATACGGTACGCACCGCGTCATTTCGCCCAAGGGCGTTTTGCCCCAACCCGCCGACAAAATCGACAACAACATGGACGTGCTCTACGACAATGAAATCCTCATTGACGTACAGACGTTGAACATCGACTCCGCCAGCTTCACGCAGATTGCGGAACAGGCCGGCGGCGACAAGGCCAAGATTGCCGAAATCATGCTCGGCATCGTGGAAAAACAGGGCAAGCACCGCAACCCCGTAACGGGCTCGGGCGGTATGTTGCTCGGCACGGTAGAGAAAATCGGCGACGCGCTCAAAGGCAAAATCGACCTCAAGGAAGGCGACAAAATCGCGACGCTGGTTTCGTTGTCGCTTACGCCCCTGCGCATCGACAAAATCAAGGATATCCGCGCCGAAATCGACCAGGTGGACATCGACGGCAAGGCCATCCTGTTTGAAAGCGGCATCTATGCCAAGATTCCTTCCGACCTGCCCGAAAACCTCGCCCTTTCGGCTTTGGACGTAGCCGGCGCGCCGGCCCAGACGGCCAAGCTCGTGAAGCCCGGCGATACGGTTTTGATTATCGGTGCGGGTGGCAAGAGCGGTATGCTCTGCTGCTATGAAGCCAAGAAGCGCGCCGGCGTGACGGGCAAGGTCATCGGCCTGTGCCACAGCGAAAAGAGCGCGAAACGTCTGTTGGATCTCGGCTTCTGCGACCACGTGTTTACGGCCGACGCCACGCAGCCGGTGGCGGTTTACGAGAAAATCGAAGAACTGACGAACGGCAAGCTCTGCGACGTGACCATCAACAACGTCAACATCGAAAACACGGAAATGGCCAGCATCATCTGCACGAAAGACGACGGCGTGGTTTATTTCTTCTCGATGGCGACCTCGTTCACGAAAGCGGCTTTGGGCGCGGAAGGCGTAGGCAAGGACGTGACGATGATTGTGGGCAACGGCTACACCAAAGGCCATGCCGAAATCACGTTGCAGGAACTGCGCGAAAACGAAGCCCTGCGCAAAGTGTTCACGGATCTTTACGCATAAGCGTCAACCCGCGGGTGTCCGACGGCAGGCCCCTGTCCGCCGCGGATGCCCGCTTTTGAATATATACGGCAATTTTTTAAGGCGATTATTATGGCAAGCAGAAGAAAAGAGATGTTTCCCGAAGTGACCGACGCCCAGTGGAACGACTGGAGATGGCAGGTTCAGAATCGGATTGAAACGCTGGAAGACCTCAAGAAATACATCCACCTCACGCCCGCCGAAGAAGACGGCGTGAAGCAAACGCTCAAGACGTTGCGTATGGCGATTACGCCCTACTACCTGAGCTTGATCAATCCGGAAGACCCGAACGACCCCGTTCGCCGTCAGGCCATCCCGACGGGCTTGGAGACGCACCAGTCGGCCGCCGACCTGTTGGATCCGCTGCACGAAGACTCGGATTCGCCGGTGCCGGGCCTCACGCACCGTTATCCGGACCGCGTGTTGTTCCTCATTACCGACCAGTGCTCGATGTACTGCCGTCACTGCACGCGCCGCCGCTTCGCCGGCCAGCACGACTGCGAATCGCCGGCCGAACGCATCGACAAGGCCATTGAATATATCGCCAAGACGCCCCAGGTGAGGGACGTGTTGCTCTCCGGCGGTGACGCGCTTTTGGTATCGGACCAGGTGTTGGAGTCCATCATCAAGCGGCTCCGCGCCATCCCCCACGTGGAAATCATCCGTATCGGCAGCCGCACGCCCGTGGTTTGCCCGCAGCGTATCACGCCCGAACTGGTGGCCATGCTGAGCAAGTATCATCCCATCTGGCTCAACACGCACTTCAACCACTCGAACGAAATAACGGAAGAGTCGGCCGGCGCGTGCGCCCGCTTGGCCAACGCCGGTGTGCCGCTCGGCAACCAGACGGTGTTGCTGCGCGGGGTCAACGACTCGGTGGAAGTGATGAAGAAGCTGATGTGCAACCTCGTCAAAATCCGCGTCCGTCCCTATTACATCTACCAATGCGACCTGTCGATGGGCTTGGAGCACTTCCGCACGCCCGTCGCCAAGGGTATCGAAATCATCGAAGGCCTGCGCGGCCATATCTCCGGCTATGCCGTGCCGACGTTCGTGGTGGACGCGCCGGGCGGCGGCGGCAAGATTCCCGTCATGCCGAACTACCTCATCTCGCAGGGTGTGGGCAAAGTCATCCTGCGTAACTACGAGGGCGTCATCACGACCTATACCGAACCGATGGACTACAAAAACGAGACGGCCATCGCCAACGACGTCCGGCTCAAGACCGAGGGCGTGAGCGCGCTCATGTGTGGCAAGGCGGATTCCATTTCGCTCGAACCGGACAATCTGGACAGAAAGAAACGCAACGAAAAACACTAATCCGAAATGGCGGAGGAAAAGAAGAGCAAATTAGGTTTGGATTTTGCCAAAGTGGAGGCGGCCAAGATGTCGGCCGCCCGCATTGCCGAAGACGTACAGCAGTTCGTGGACGGCTATACCACGGTGGCGGTGGAACGCACGATTGCCCGTCTGTTGGGCATCGACGGCGTGGATGAAAACGGCGTGCCCCTGCCCAACGTGGTGGTGGACGCGCTCAAAGAAAGCGGTCTGCTCGGCGAGGGCGTCATGTTCGCCATGGGCAACGCGGTGGTGGCCGAGGGCAAGAGCCCGCAGCAAATCGCCGAAGCCTTGGCGCGCGGCCTGTGCGCGATAGAGAAATTCCCGGTGGCCACGGCACAACAGCGGGAAGCCGCGTTGCAGCCCTACGTGGACGCTTCGATGGAACGCATCCGCGAACGTCGGGCGCGCCGCGAGAAATATTTGCAGACGATAGGCGAAGGCCCCAAGCCTTACCTCTACGTGATTGTGGCCACCGGCAACATCTACGAGGATGTGGTGCAGGCACAGGCCGCGGCCCGGCAGGGCGCCGACGTGGTGGCGGTTATCCGCACCACGGGTCAGAGTTTGCTCGACTACGTGCCTTACGGCGCCACCACGGAAGGCTTCGGCGGCACGATGGCCACGCAGGAGAACTTCCGCATCATGCGCAAGGCCCTGGACGAGGTGGGCGAAGAAGTGGGACGATATATACGGCTCTGCAACTACTGCTCCGGCCTCTGTATGCCCGAAATCGCCGTGATGGGGGCTTTGGAAGGCCTGGACGTGATGCTCAACGACGCGCTTTACGGCATCCTGTTCCGCGACATCAATATGCAGCGCACGCTCGTTGACCAGTACTTCTCGCGCGTTATCAACAGCTTTGCCGGCGTTATCATCAACACGGGCGAAGACAACTACCTGACCACGGCCGACGCCGTGACCGAGGCGCACACCGTACTGGCCTCCGACTTCATCAACGAACAGTTGGCGCTGTTGGCCGGCCTGCCCGAAGAACAGATGGGGCTGGGTCACGCCTTTGAAATGGACCCGATGCTGGAGAACGGCTTTTTGCTGGAGTTGGCGCAGGCGCAGATGACGCGCGAAATCTTCCCGAAAGCCACGCTGAAATATATGCCGCCCACCAAGTTCATGACGGGCAACATTTTCCGCGGCCATATCCAGGACGCGCTCTTCAACCAAATCGGCATCTGGACGCATCAGGGCATCCAGCTGTTGGGTATGCCCACCGAGGCCATCCACACGCCGTTCATGAGCGACCGTTTCCTCTCCATCGAGAACGCCAAATACATCTTCAACAACATGAAGGACATCGGCGAGGAGATGGAGTTCAAGAAAGACGGCATCATCCGCAAACGCGCGCAGTACGTCTTGGACGAAGCCTTGCAGCTGCTGCGTAAAATCGAGAAAGAAGGGTTGTTCACCGCGTTGGAGAAGGGTATCTTCGCCGACATCAAGCGTCCCAAGACCGGCGGCAAGGGCCTGCAGGGCGTGGCCGCCAAGGGCAAATCGTACAGCAACCCGTTTATTGCTTTAATGAAGAAAGGAAACTGATATGAGCGGAGGTTTGTATTCTACATCGACCGAACAGATAGACAAGACGTTCGATCCCAAACGCATCAAGCCTTACGGCGACACGATGAACGACGGCAAGACGCAGCTGAGTTTCACGCTGCCCGTGCCGGCCGGCGACGAAGCCATTGAGGCGGCCAAGCAACTCATCCGCAAGATGGGCTTCGAGAACCCGCAAATCGTGTTTTACAAGGAGCTGACCGAAGGCTTTACGTTCTTCAACGCCTACGGCAACTGCACGCATACGGTGGATTACACGGCCATCCACGTGCCCAAGGTGGAATCCAACGTGATGAGCATGGAGGAAACCGACGAATTCATCCGCCGCCACATCGGGCGCAAGCTCGTGGTGGTGGGGGCCAGCACGGGCACCGACGCGCACACCGTGGGCATCGACGCCATCATGAACATGAAGGGCTTTGCGGGTCACTACGGCCTGGAACGCTACGACATGATAGAGGCCTACAACCTCGGCAGCCAGGTGCTCAACGAGGAACTCATCGCCAAGGCCATCGAACTGAAGGCCGACGCGGTGCTGGTGTCGCAGACCGTGACGCAGAAGGACGTGCATATCCAGAACATGACGGAGTTCATCGAAATGATGGAGGCCGAAAACCTGCGCCAGCAGATGATCGTGTGCTGCGGCGGCCCGCGTATCTCTTACGAGTTGGCCAAGGAGTTGGGCTTTGACGCCGGCTTCGGCATGAACACCTACGCCGACGACGTGGCCTCGTTCATTGCGCAGGAGTTGGCCAAACGCATGGGCAAATAAGTATATATAGTATATACAAATAAGAAATATCACAACTATGGATAAGAATCAAATGCGCGAAATCATCGCGCGGCGCGTGGCCAAAGAACTCAAGAACGGCGACGTCGTGAACCTCGGCATCGGCCTGCCTACGGCGGTGCCCAACTACCTGGCGCCGGGCGTCAAGGTGGTGCTGCAATCGGAAAACGGCTTGCTCGGCATGGGCGCCACGCCGGCCGAAGGTCAGGAAGACCCCGAATACATCAACGCGGGCGGCGGCTTTACCTCGCCGGCCCTGGGCGCCTGCTCGTTCGACAGCGCGACCTCTTTCGGCATCATCCGGGGCGGCCACGTGGACGCGACGGTATTGGGCGCGATGCAGGTGGACGAACAGGGCGACCTGGCCAACTGGATGATTCCCGGCAAGATGACCCCCGGCATGGGCGGCGCGATGGACTTGCTCACGGGCGCCAAGCTCGTGATCCTGGCCATGGAACACACGGCCAAGGGCAACCCCAAGATTTTGAAGAAATGCACGTTGCCGCTGACGGCCAAGGGTCGGGTAAACCTGATCGTGACCGAAATGGGCGTGATGCGCATCACCCCCAAAGGCATCGAACTCATTGAAATAAACCCGGAATTCAAGCCGGAAGACGTACAGGCGGCCACCGAAGCGCAGCTGATCGTATCGCCGGACTTGAAACCGATGTTCTAATAGAGGTTCAAACATTATCATGGACAGCGACAGTAGAAACGCCGGCCACGAAGCCGGCATGCGCGAGGACAGTGTAAGCGAAGTGCCTCCGCAGCACGTGGCCATCCCGCACCCCGTGGTGCCGGTGGCCCTCCATGCACCCGAACTGGAAGAAGGTATCGGCTACCGACCGATTTTGTCGGAGCATGACCCCGATTTCGACTTTCTTTACGAAATATATACCGAAGCCTTCCCGCCCGAGGAGAGACGGAGCCGGGAGCAGCTTATCGAAGAGATGGGGCAGCCCGAAGTGTGCGTGGGCCTCATCACTTACGAGGGCGAACGCGCGGGCTTCTTCATCTATTGGGAACTCGAAGACTTTATTTACGGCGGCCATTTCGCCATTCACGAGGACTTGCGCGGCGACGGCATCGGCACCTCTTTCCTGAGCCAATTCCTGCGCTGGGCGCCCAAGCCCGTGATTATAGAGGTGGAACCGCCCGCCAACCGGACGGCCAAACGGCGCATCGCGTTCTACGAGCAACTGGGGCTCAAACTGTTCCCGTGCGACTACGTGCAACCCGCCTACGACCCCGATAAAGCCGCCGTGCCGCTTTATCTGATGGAGGCGGCCGCCCACACCGACCGCCGCGCGGCGGACGCGCAGGAAGCGCCTGAGGTGCTTATTCCGGACGACGCGCTGCTGCCCTGGCAATACGAACAGGTAAAGAAAAGTCTGTACGAATACGTCTATGCCGGCTGCAAGCTGCCGCAATAGGCGGACGAAAAACCCTTAAACCCTCACAGCCATGACCAAAATGAAATCCGTTTATTTGGGCGACCTGCGCGTGGAGAGCACGCATCTGCTGAGCGGCACGCGCCTGATGACCGACGCCCCCGTGGACAACGCGGGCAAGGGCGCCTCTTTCTCCCCCACCGACCTGTGCGCCGTGGCGCTCAGCAACTGCATCCTGACGACGATGGGCATTTTCGCGGCCCAAAAGGGCATCGACATCCAGGGGGCGGAAGCCGAAGTGGAGAAAATCATGTCGGCGGAACCGCCGCGCCGCATCGCCGAAATCCGCGTGCGCGTGCAGATGCCGCCCAAAGGCTATACCGACAAGGAGAAGCTGACGTTGGAACGCACGGCGCGTACCTGCGCGGTGCACAACACGTTGCACGAAGCCTTGAAGATAGACCTTGAAATCCGCTGGTAGGCCGCTCCGATGCGGCGCGGCGGGAT
>CAMWIS010000080.1 GCA_947174375.1 uncultured Bacteroidales bacterium | reverse complement strand
ACAAACCCCCCCCCATCCCCCCCCCCCCGCCCCCCCCCCCTTCAACACCCCGCGGCCGGCGGTCGGCGCCGGCCCGCGCCAAGGCTTCCCACCCCCGCGTGACCTGCGCGATTTGCTTGTGTACCTCACCCGGCTCGAAGCAGACCGATGGCGCGGCCGCCCCGCGGCATACGCCCTGCGCCTGCAACAGCGGCAGCACCTGCGGCCAGATGCGGCTGTCGGAACAGAACAAGACCCTACGGCCTTCCCGTTCCGCCGCCGAAACCGTCTGCGCCAACAGCGGCAAGGCCTCTCCTATCCAAATGTCGGCTTCCCCGTCCTTGAAATGTTCCGTTGTCATGCCTTGCCTCCCGCTTCGGTTATCGTGAAGGTTCGGCTACCGTCGGCCTCCGCGCGGATATCCACGCGCACGTGCGGGAAATCCAACAGCGGCGCGATGCGCTCCGGCCATTCGACTAAGCAGGGCTGCCCGCTGAAGAAATAGGTCTCGTAGCCGATGTCGTAGGCTTCTTCCAAACGGTTGATCCGATAGAAATCGAAATGATAGACGGCGCCGCCACCGGCGCACGCGTATTCGTTCACAATCGAGAACGTGGGGCTCAATACGGGTTCCGTCACGCCCAACATACGGCAGAACGCCTGTATGAACGTCGTCTTGCCCGCGCCCATCTCGCCGTAAAACGCCCACACCGGCAGTCCGGGATACAACGCCCGCAACCGGCCGGCCAAATCCGCCAGATTAGACAGACCCACCCCGCAGAATATCCGTGCCTCCATGCTTCTCTTATTTAGGCCGCATCACGGCGAACGGCACCATCATCTCCTCCATCGAAATGCCGCCGTGCTGTATCGTGTCTTTGTAATAACCGACGTACTGATTGTAGTTGTTGGGATAGACGAAAAAGTCGTTTTCCCGGCAGAAGATGAACGAGGCCGTCATGCTGACTTTGGGCAGGAAGATATCGCCCGGGTAACGCACGTAAAACACCTGCTGCGGGTCGAACTCCATGTTGCGGCCCACCTTGTAGCGCAGGTTCACGCTGGCTTCGCGGTCGCCCTTGACGCGCACCGGATTCGTGATGCGGACCGAACCGTGGTCGGTCGTCAACACGACGATGGCCCGCTGCCCCATCAGGTTTTTCAGCAGTTCGACGAGCGGCGAATGCTTGACCCACGACAGCACGAGCGAACGGTAAGAGGTTTCCTCGCTCGACATCTCGCGCAGCAGTTCCACTTCCGTACTGGCATGGGAGAGCATATCCACGAAATTGTAGATGATGACATTGAGCGGCGTCTGCAACATACGGGGCAGATGATCCAACAGTTTCATGCCGTAGGCGTGGTTCAGCACCTTGTTGAACGTCACGCGCGGTTCCTTGCCGTAGCGTTTCAGGTATTCCTCCAACAGTTCCTTTTCGTATTGGTTCTTGCGCTCGTTGGAATCTTCCGGAATCCAGTACTGCGGATATTTCTTCTCGATTTCGGTGGGCAACAACCCCGCGAACATACTGTTGCGCGCGTAATGCGTCACCGAGGGCAGGATGCTCATATAGGTCGAATCGCTGATGACCTTGACGTAGCGTTCCAACACGTCCTGGATAATCTTCCAATGGTCGTAACGCAGGTTGTCGATCACGAGCAGGAACACGGGCACGTCGTTGTTCAACAGCGGGAACAGTTTCTGTTTCAGCACCGTGTGCGACATTTCAAAATCGTTGTCGCCTTTGCGCCCGTTGATGAAGTCGATGTAGTTCTTTTCGATATATTTGGAGAACAGGAGGTTGGCTTCCCTTTTCTGCGTGCCCAATATCTCCAACAGGCCGTCATCGCCGGCTTTCGGCAATTCCAAATCCCAATAAGTCAACTTCTTATAAACCCGTTCCCATTCCTGATACGTCAGATTGGAAGACAGTTCCATGCTGATATTGCGGAATTCCTGTTGATAGGCCATGCTCGATTTTTCGCCCTCCAGACGCGGCGCCTCCAACTGCTTCTTGATGGCCAACACGATTTGCCCCGGATTGACCGGTTTGATGAGATAATCGGAGATTTTAGAGCCCAAGGCCTCTTCCATAATCTGCTCCTCCTCGCTTTTGGTCACCATGACCACCGGCAGGGAGGGCAACATCGTCTTGATTTCGGTCAACGTCTCCAAGCCCGACATCCCCGGCATCTGCTCATCCAAAAACACGATATCGACGGCCTCCGACCGCAACGCGTCAATCGCGTCCCGGCCGTTGTTCATCGTCAGCACCTCGTAGCCTTTCTTTTCCAAAAACATGACATGAGGCTTGAGCAAATCGATTTCGTCGTCTATCCACAACACCCTTACTCTATCCATATCGTTTCCTTCCTTTTCTTAGTGTAAAACCTTGTTTTTAAGCGTGACACAGCAGATGCTTTTCATCCGCCTTCATCACGAAATGCCGATCCAACAGTTCGGACACCGTCGTCAAATCGACCACCTGGCCGTCCTTGCGCCATACGCGGATGCCGTCGTCCTCTTTCGTATCGTATTTGTACGTCTTCGTGCTCAACCCTTTCTCGTAGAAGAAATAGGGCAACCAGTCCGCTTGTCCGATTTTTTGCAAGGTTTCGGCCTTGACCCGCTCGATATAGGCGGGTTCGAACGGCGCGTTGCGCAACTCCGACTTGAACAACCGACGGTCCAACAAGCGTTGCGAGAGCGTCCGCAAGACCGTATCCCGGCTCTGCGTCCAGGCTTTGAGGCTGAACCATATATCGCTGTCGTCTATGGCCGAGAACGGTTCCAGCAGGCTGTCGTCCGCGGGCTGATCCGCCGGCCGTTTCAACAGCTGCAACAGCGCCGGACTGCCCGCCAGCGCTTCGTTTTCATGCAACAGAAAACGCGCCCTGTCCAACGTATGCCCCAACATGAGTTCGGCGCAAACCGACGTCTTGTGCAGATAGACCTGCCAAAACATCATACGGCGCGACAGGATGAATTTCTCTAACGAATAGATGCTTTTTTCCTCGACGACCAGCTGCCCTTCGTGCACGTTCATCATCTTGATGATGCGCTCCGTGCCGACGACACCTTCCTGGACGCCCGTATAGAAACTGTCGCGGTTCAGGTAATCGAGGCGGTCCACGTCTAACTGCCCCGAAACGAGTTGATGCAGGAACGGCTTGGGATAATGGCCGTTGAAAATGGCCATCGCCATGTCCAGGCGACCGCCCCACGCCCGGTTGAGCCGCTGCATGATGAGCTGGCTGACTTCCTCGTGCGAGACGGACGGCAACAGCGTGTGTTCCAGCACATGGGACAAGGGGCCGTGCCCGATGTCGTGCAACAGGATGGCCGCACAGGCCGCGTCCTTTTCTTCGGGCGTAATCGATACGCCTTTGGCCTGCAACATATCCAAGGCCTCTTTCATCAGGTGCAGACAGCCCAACGAATGGTTGAACCGCGTATGGACGGCCCCCGGATAGACGAGGAACGAAAGCCCCATCTGTACAATCCGTCGCAAACGTTGGAAATACGGATGGCTCACGATATCGTAAGCCAGATCGGAAGGCAGTTGGATGAAACCCCAGACCGGATCGTTGACGATTTTGTTTTTGTTCATAAATTATGACAAAGATAACGAAAAATTTTTTGTTTTGCGCTCACATTGCACTATCTTTGCTGAACCATCTAAAAACGAGAAGCCTTATGCTGAAATTCACGCTATCCCAAATCGCACAAGCGGTGGGTGGTACCGTAGAGGGCGATGCCGCCGCCGAAATCTTTACCGTCTGTAAAATCGAGGAGGGCTGCCCGGGCGGCCTCAGCTTCCTGGCCAACCCCAAATATACGCACTATATTTACGAGACCAAGGCGACGGCCGTTTTAGTCAATGCCGACTTCGTGCCGGAACAGCCGGTGCCCGCCGCCCTGATCCGCGTGGAAAACGCTTACCAGGCTTTCGCCAAACTGCTGGCGTTCTACAATGAACACACGATGCCGGCCGAGGGCGTTTCCTCGCTGGCCTTTATCGACCCGACGGCCAAAATCGGCGAGCACGTGTATATAGGCGAATTCGCCGTCATCGCGGCCGGTTGCGAAATCGGCGACGGCGTCAAGATTTTCCCGCACTGCTACATCGGCGCGCACAACCACATCGGCGCGGGCACGGTGCTGAACGCCGGCGTCAAGGTCTATGCCGGCAACCAAATCGGACGCAACTGCGTCATCCATGCCGGCGCGGTCATCGGTGCGGACGGCTTCGGCTTCGCGCCCAACAACGGCAGCTACGAAAAGATTCCGCAGACGGGGCACGTCGTGCTGGAAGACAATGTGGAAATAGGCGCGAACACCTGCGTGGACAAGGCCACGATCGGCGCCACGATTATCCGTGAGGGCGTCAAACTGGACAACCTGATTCAAATCGGCCACAACGTCGTGGTGGGTAAAAATACGGTCATGGCTTCGCAAGTCGGCATTGCCGGCTCTACAAAGGTGGGCGAAAACTGTATGTTCGGCGGACAGGTCGGCGTGGCCGGCCACGTGCAAATCGCCAACGGCGTCATGCTCGGCGCCCAGAGCGGCGCCCCCGGCTCCATCCGCAAGGAAGGCGCGGTATTGCTCGGTGCGCCCCCCATCGATGTGGATATTTTCCGCCGCTCCTCGGTTCACTTCAAGAACCTCGACAAGATTGTCAAACGCTTAGACGAGCTGGAAAAGAAACTTGGAGACGCCCGATAACCAGTTGGAAGCCGGCCGCGCGCTGCTCATCGACAAGCCCTACACCTGGACGTCTTTCGACGTCGTGGGCAAGGTGCGGGTTTGGGCCAAGCGCCAGTGCGGCAAGAAAATCAAGGTGGGCCATGCGGGCACGTTGGATCCGTTGGCCACGGGTCTGCTGATTGTCTGCACGGGCAAGTTCACGAAACGCATCGAAGAATTCCAGGCGCAGGAGAAAGAATACACGGGCACGTTCAAGTTGGGCAGCACCACGCCGAGTTTCGACCTGGAAACGGAAGCCGTGCCCGGCGGCCCTTACGAGCACCTGCAACCGCAAGACCTGCAAGCCGCGGCCGAACGCCTGAGCGGCCCGCAGCAACAGGTGCCGCCCGTTTTCTCGGCCGTCAAAATCGGCGGCAAAAAAGCCTACGAATACGCCCGCAAAGACAAGGAAGTCATCTTGCAGCCCAAGCCGATTACGGTTTACACGTTTGAGTTGACGCGCATCGCGTTGCCCGAAGTGGATTTCCGCATCGTATGCAGCAAGGGCACGTATATCCGCGCCTTGGCACGGGATTTCGGCGAACTGTTGGGTTGCGGCGCGCATCTGACGGCCCTCCGCCGCACGCGCATCGGCACGTTCGACGTGCGCGACGCCATTTCGCCGCTTGAACTGGCTTGACTTTTTCACTTAGTTTTCTTATATTTGCCGCCTTTTTAACAAGCGCGTTCAAAATCCATAAACTTACTGATTATGAAACTTTCGCAGTTCAACTATACACTCCCTAAGGAACTGATTGCCGACAAGCCGTGTACCGACCGCGACGAATGCAAGCTCATGGTGGTGGACCGCAAGAAGCAGAAGATCGAGCACAAGACCTTCAAGGATATCCTCAAATATTTCAACGAGGGCGATGTTTTCGTCATGAACAACACGCGCGTCTTCCCCGCCCGTCTCTGCGGCGAAAAGGAAAAGACCGGCGCGCAAATCACGGTGTTCCTGCTGCACGAACTCAACCGCGAATCGCTGCTGTGGGACGTTTTCGTCGATCCCGCCCGCAAAATCCGTATCGGCAACAAGTTGTATTTCGGCGAGAACGACGAACTCGTGGCCGAAGTCATCGACAATACGACCTCGCGCGGCCGAACGTTGCGCTTCCTGTACGACGGCTCCTACGAGAATTTCAAGGCCTTAATCTACAAGCTCGGCGAGACGCCCCTGCCCGAACATATCCTCAAGATGCGCTCCATCGAACCCGAAGACGCGGAACGTTACCAAACGGTCTATGCCACGGAAGAGGGCGCGGTGATGGCGCCGACGGCCGGTCTGCACTTCAGCAAAAGCCTGATGAAACGCCTTGAAATCAAGGGCATCGACACGGCTTTCCTGACATTGCATTGCAGCTTGGGCAACACGCGCAACATCGACGTGGAAGACCTGAGCAAGCACAAGGTGGATTCCGAACGGCTGATTATCCCGGACAAGACGGTGCAAATCGTCAACCAGGCCAAGGAACAGAAAAAGAAAGTCGTGGCCGTGGGTACGACCGTCATGAAAGGCATGGAGACCTCGGTCAACATCGACGGCTTCCTCAAAGCGTATGACGGCTGGACGAACAAATTTATCTTCCCGCCCTACGATTTCCATGTGGCCAACGCCATGATCACGAACTTCCACCAGCCGTTTTCGGCCCTGATGATGATGGTGTGCGCCTTCGGCGGCTACGACCTGATTATGAAAGCCTATCAGGAAGCCGTGGACAAGAAATACAAATTCCTGACGTTCGGCGACGCCATGTTGATTCTGTAGCCGATTCGCGCTTTTTTGCCATGAAAACACCGACGTGCTTGGCCGTTATCGTGGCCGGCGGCAAAGGCCTGCGGCTGGATCCGGAACACCCCAAGCAATACCTGCCGTTGGCCGGCAAGCCGGTGCTATGGCATACGCTCGCACGTTTTTACGACAGCCATCTGTTTGACCACGCCGTGGTCGTACTGCCCGCCGCCGACGTGGCCGCGTGGCCGGAGCTCTGTGCGCGGTACGGACTGGACAACGGTTTCTTCGAAGCCGTGGCCGGCGGCGCGACACGCTTCGACTCGGTGGGCGCCGGCCTGCAGGCGCTGTTGCAACGCTATGGCGACGGCGACACCTGCGGCAACGACCTTTGGGTGGCCGTGCACGACGGCGTGCGGCCGCTCGTGGATACGGCCTTTCTGAAAAACTGTCTGGACGCGGCCTTCCGACACGGCAACGCCGTGCCGGCGCTACCGCCCGTAGAGAGTTTCCGCTACGTCGAGGCCGAAACGGCAGCCCCCGCCCCCAACCGCCCGATAGACCGCCACTGCCTGCGCAGCTTGCAGACCCCGCAGTGCGCCGGCCTGGCAAGGCTCAGCGCGGCCTGGCGTCGCGCCGCCGGCCGCCCCGAATCCGAACGCGCCGACCGTTTTACCGACGAAGCCACGGTGTTGGAATTTGCGGGCGACCGCATCCACCTGTGCGAAGGCTCGGCCTTCAACCTCAAAATCACGCGGCCGGCCGACCTCAAATGGGCGGAAACG
>CAMWIS010000079.1 GCA_947174375.1 uncultured Bacteroidales bacterium | reverse complement strand
AAAGGTGTCAGCATAAAGTGTGCCACAAACCCGATACTGACATTTTTGCAGAGTGATTGTTTATACAGGCAAAGATAGTAAATTTGCAGGACGTTAAGACAGAATATCTATGAACAGGATGATTGCCGGAATAGGGGCGGGGACAGTCAGCGTCACGGTGGCGCTCTTTGCCGCGTGTCTGCTGTTGGATTTCGCCTTCGGCGCCTATGTAGTCTGTATGATACTGCCCATCGGCTATGCGATGATGGCGGCGGGCTTTCAGTACGAGTGCGCGGCCGACCGCAAGGTGGCGGCGAATGTGGGGCTGCTGTTCGCGGCCGTCTATGCCGTCTTGGTTTCGCTCGTGTATTTCGCGCAGACGACCTTGCGGTTCGATGGGCTGTCGGAACAGGCGGCGTGGATTTTGGATTTTCGAAAGGGCGGCTTGCTGTTCAACTACGATTTGTTGGGCTACGGCATGATGGCGCTTTCGACGTTCTTCATCGGCCTGTCCTTGAAGCCGGAGGGGCGGGCGGATAAATGGCTGAAAGCGCTACTGATGATACACGGCCTCTTTTTCTTCAGCTGTTTTGTGCTGCCGATGACGGGACTTTGGGACGGGATGGCCGACGGGGCGGGCAAGGCCGGCACGGTGGCTTTGCTGTGCTGGTGCCTGTATTTCCTGCCGATAGGCCTGCTCTCGTGCCGGCATTTCAAGAAGGGAACGATATGCGGATAGCGTCGAATGCGTTGGCGGATGTGCGCCGGTTTTACCTTTCGGAACTGACGGGACTTTATCCGGCGGAGGAGGCGGGCGCCCTGTTCGACTGGGCGGCCGAGGAAATCCTGGGCGAGCCGCGGGCCGTCTTTCGCGCGCAAGCCGACCGCCGCGTGAGCGAGAGCGAACTGTTGCGGTTTTTCGAGGCGGCGAAACGCTTGCGCAAGGGCGAACCGGTGCAGTATGTGTTCGGCCGCGCTTATTTCGACGATATGGTTTTGGCGGTCTCGCCGGCGGTGTTGATACCGCGGCCGGAGACGGAGCAATTGGTGTCGCTTGTGGCGGACGAGGTCAAGGCGGCGCAGGGCCGTCTGTCCGGCGGCGGGCGGCTGCGCGTTTGGGATGCCTGTACGGGCAGCGGTTGCATCGCGCTCGCGCTCTACCGGCGGCTGAACGGCCTGGCCGAGGTGCTGGGCACTGATGTTTCGGACGAAGCCTTGGCTGTGGCGTGCCGCAACGCCGGGGCTTGGGGAACGCCCGCCGCCGCGCCCTTGCGTTTTGTCCGTCACGACCTTTTGGCCGACGCGCCCCCCGCGGGGCCGTGGCACGTCATCGTCAGCAATCCGCCCTATGTGCGGGAGAGCGAGAAAGCCTTGATGCGCGACAACGTCCTGCGCTACGAGCCCGCCTCCGCCCTGTTCGTGCCGGATGCCGACCCCTTACGGTTTTACGGCGCCTTGGGGCGCATCGCCCGCGACATCTTGTCCGAAGACGGCGTGCTGTGGGCGGAAATCAACGAGGCCCTGCCCGATGAGCAGACGGCGCTTTACCGCGGCTTAGGCTTTTCGACGGTCGAGATTATGCGGGATTTCCGCGATAAGCCCCGTTTCGTGCGCGTGCGGCGGTAATGTCAAATAAAATCCTTACCTTTACAGCCATGTTAGCGATTGTAGACAGCGGTTCCACCAAGACAGACTGGTATTTCATCGGCACGGGCAACCGGTTTGCCGAAGACGAGATTCATTTGACCACCCAAGGCCTCAACCCTTATTTCGTCGGTTCGGATGAAATCGAGCGTTGCCTGGAAAAGGAAATCTATCCGTTCATCGACAACCGGCAGGTTGACCAAGTGTATTTCTATGGTTCGGGTTGCGCCGACGATTATAAGAAGACGACGCTTTATACGCCCTTGGAAAGTTTCTTCCCCAATGCGATGGTGCAGGTGGAGAGCGATTTGATGGGGGCGGCCGTGGCCTTGTTCGGCGATGAACCGGGCATTGCGGGGATTTTGGGCACGGGCGCGAGCGTCTGCCGTTATGACGGACAGCGCATCGTGGAGCGTCAGCCGTCGTTGGGCTACATCCTCGGCGACGAGGGGAGCGGCGCCCATATCGGGCTGCAACTGTTGCGCGCCTACCTCTATCGCGATATGCCGCCGGCTTTGGCGCAGGCGTTCGAGGGTTTTTGTCCGGGTACGCCGACGGAATTGTTGGAACGGGTATATAAGGGCGACAAGCCGAACCGTTTTCTCGGCTCGTTGACGCATTTCGCCGGCGAACATCGGGACGACCCGTTTGTCAAAGACTTGTTGCAGACGGCTTTCCGTGCGTTCTGCGAGAAACAATTATTGAAATTTGAAACGGTCAAGACGTTGCCGGTCAAACTGTTGGGATCGGTGGCGCATCATTTCCGCGAAGAACTGACGGCTGCGGCGCGGGCCTGCGGTATGGAAATTGCAGCGGTGGAAGCGTCCCCCATGGCGGGGCTCATCCGCTATTACAAACGGGCGGACGGGCAGAATGAGAAATAAAAAAACACGATAATATGAAAATGAAACAAATGGTCTGCGGCTTAATCGTAGTGTTGGGCCTGGGCATGGTCGCCACCCCTTCCGCGATGGCGCAGAAAGCGAAAAAACAGAAAAACGAAACAGTTATGGCACAGGATGCAAAGGAAAAGGATACGGTCAGTTTCCTTTTGGGCTACAATCTGGGCGGTCAAATCGCGCAGATGCCCTATGAAGTAGCGATTGAAAGTTTTATGGAAGGCTTTCAGAAAGCCGTGAAAGGCGAGGAAAGCGGCGTGTCCGACGAGGATGCGAACCGTATTCTGAGCGCATGGCAGAACAAGATGCAGCAGGAAATGCAGGCGCGTCAGATGGAAGAAAGCATGAAGGAAGCGGCGGCCAACAAGGAAGCCGGCCGTAAGTTCATGGAAGAGAATGCCAAGCAAGAGGGCGTACAGCAGACCGCGAGCGGCTTGCAATACAAGGTGAATGTCATGGGCACGGGTGCCAAACCGGCCGCCACCGACCGCGTGAAGGTACACTACGAAGGCCGTTTGCTCAGCGGCGAGAAATTCGATTCGTCCATCGATCGCGGCGAACCGACGAGCTTCCCGCTCAACGCCGTGATTAGAGGCTGGACGGAAGGCTTGCAACTCATGCCCGTGGGCTCCAAGTTCACGTTCTATATTCCGGCGGAACTGGGCTATGGCGACCGCGCCGTATCTACGATTCCGGCCGGTTCCACGTTGGTTTTCGATGTGGAATTGATTGAAATCAACCCCGCCGAATAAGCGTTCGGTGCGTCATAAAGGCCAATCTGACGCACCGCATGGGCGGTACCTTCACCAAAACATAAAGCCCGATGCTGATAAAGCACCGGGCTTTTTCGTGGGGGTGGTTGTGGACGGCCGCGGCTCAGCCGAAAGGCGTCCGCTGTTGGATGGAGCGGCCCAGCGTCAGTTCGTCAATGTATTCCAAATCGTCGCCGATGGCGATGCCCTTGGCCAAGGTCGAGAGTTTGACGCCGGACGCCTGCAACAGCCTTGAAATGTAAAAGGCCGTCGTATCGCCGTCGGGCGTGGCCGGCAATGCCAGGATGACTTCCTCCACCGCTTCGGCCTTGACGCGCTCCGGCAGGTCGGCCAAATGCAGTTGGGAAGGCGAAATGCCGTCCATCGGCGAAATCAGGCCGCCCAAAACGTGGTAGCGGCCGCTATAGACTTGGGTCGCCTCTATGGCCATGATGTCGCGGATGTCGCTCACCACGCACAGCAGATGCGGGTTGCGTTGCGGCGAAGCGCAGACCGGGCAGATTTCGGTTTCGGAAATATTATGGCAGTGCCGGCAGAAACGGATGTCCTGCCGTAAGTGAATCAAGGCCTCGCCGAGCCCCGTGGCCAATTCTTCCTCTTGGCCGAGCAGGAACAGCGCGAGCCGTAACGCGGTCTTGCGGCCGATGCCCGGCAAACGGTGCAGGGCTTCGACGGCTTTTTCCAAAAGCGGGGGTAAGGCGGAATCCATGCCCGCAAAATTACGCAAAAAATCGTATTTTTGTCCCTGATGAGAAATTTATGGTATCGGGGGCTTGGCGGCGTGTTCGGCCGGATGGCGTTGCTGGCGGTCGGATTGTGCGTCTTGACCTCTTGTGACCGCTACCGTAGCCGGCAGACGGAGAAAAAGGCCATCGAGTTGATTCAGGCCTACGAACGGGAAATCGCGCCCTTGGATAAAGGGGTGGCGGTGGCCGAATACGAGGCGGCACAGGGCGGTTCGCCCTATATGTTCGGCTGTTTGGGCGATTTGCGAGAAGAACGCGCGTTGGCCCTGTCGGAACCGACGCGTTTCAAGACCGTGTCGCGCTGGTATCACGACAAAACGTTTTCGGATGCGTATCTGTCGCGTCAGATCGGGCACATCTACTATAATACATTGCTTTATCAGGCCGATACGGCCACGCTCAGGCGCATGGCGCGTCTGGAAACCTATCTGTACGAGCAGGTCGTCCGCTATCTGGCGCAACCGCCGCGGGATACGGTGCCGGCGGATACCTTGTCGGCGGACACGCTGTCTTTGGTGGCGGCGCCGCTTCCCGTCAGCGCCTTGCTCCGGGATTCCATCGTCGCGTTGGCGCGTTGCCGCAATGCGGTCGTGCGCGGCGCTGGCTTCCGCGATTACTACGATTATCAGTTGGCCCGCATGGATTTGGTGCCGGATTCGTTAGACGTGTGGTTTCATACGCTCGATACGATGACCCGCGGGGCCTATGCCTATCTCAAAGGGGAAATCGACGCGGAGTTGGCCGCCCGCTACGGCATCCCGGTGGCGGATTTGCAACCGTGGCATTATCAGGCCACGTTCTTTCAGGATGTCTTCAACCTGTACGACATCGGACAGGCGCGTTCCTACGAAAACAAGAATGTGGCGAATCTGGCGGTCGGCTTTTACGAGAGCATCGGCCTGTATGTCCGCGATGTCTTCCTGCGCAGCGATTTGCGCCCGCGGCCGGGCAAGGTGCCCTATGTCCGTTGCTACGATATGAACCGTTGCGGCGATGTGCGCGTGCTGTGCAGCCTGGAGTCGGACATGGAGAGTATGTGCGATGCGATGTGGCTGGGCGGCGTGGCGCTGTACCGCAAGAATGTGTCGGGCACGTTGCCGTATTTGCTGCGCGACATGGATTATACGGTGCTCTGCGAAGCCACGGGCCGTCTGTTTTGGCGGTTGCCGTTCAATGAAACCTGGTTGCAGGGCATGGGTATCATGTATATGCCGTTGGATACGCGGCGCACGCGCTTGGAGTCCTACATGAACCTCCACGCCCAGCAGCTGGTCTTTTGCCGCTGGGGCTTGGTGATGTACCATTTCGAGCGGGCCTTGTACCGCAATCCGGAGCAGGATTTGGATAAACTCTGGCAGAAACTGCAAATGGAATACCAGTCGCTTTCGCCGGCGGCCGAAGCCGAATCGGGGAGCGATGGCTGGGCGACGAAATGGCATATCGTCCTGCGGCCGTGCTACTATCACAACTACCTGTTGGGCAGTGCGGTGGCCTGTCAGTTGAATGCCTATGTCTGCGATTCCGTGTTGCGGACGCCCGATTATTGGACACCCGACTACATGGCCACCGAGGAGGTCGGCAAATTCTTTAAAAACAAAATTTTCTGGTATGGCGACGCCTATTCGTGGCATGAGGTTTTGGAGCAGGCTACGGGACGGCCGTTTTCCTTGGAATATTACGCCAAGTGGCTCGTAGGGTCGGAACCCTATGCCGAATGGCGGGCGGAGGAAGAGGCGGTGGATCGGGCGCGCCGTGAAAAATATCTTAACCAGTAGAACTTATGAGCGCTTGGATGATTGTGGCGGTGTTTGTTATATATACTGCTATGCTGTTTGCGATTACGTTCCTTACCACCCGCAAGGTCAACAACGATTCGTTTTATCGCGGGAACCGCAATTCGCCGTGGTTCGTCGTGGCCTACGGCATGGTGGGCGCGTCTTTGTCGGGGGTGACGTTCATGTCGGTGCCCGGCAATGTGTGGCGCGAAAATTTCTACTATTTCCCGATGGTGCTGGGCTTTATCGCCGGCTATGTCGTCGTGGCCACGGTCTTGTTGCCGCTATACTACAAATTGAACCTGACTTCCATCTATACCTATATAGATAAGCGCTTCGGCGTGGCCTCCTACAAATCGGGCGCGGCCTATTTCCTGCTTTCGCGCAGCTTGGGCGCCACGTTGCGGATGTTCTTGGTCATCGGCGTGCTGCACGAGTTCGTGTTCAAACAGTTCGGCCTGCCGTTTTGGGCCGTCACGGCGCTGTTCATCCTGCTGATTCTCGGCTATACGTTCAAGGGCGGCATCCGGACGATTGTCTGGACCGATACGTTGCAGACCACGTTCATGCTGTTGGCCGTCATCATTTCCATCATCTGCATCTGCCGTTACGCCGATTGGTCGCTCGGGCAGATGCTGGCGAACGTGCGCCAAAGCCCGTTTTCGGAAGTCTTTCAGACCGACCCGACGCACAAGCGGTTTTTCCTCAAACAGTTTCTGAGCGGGCTGTTCGTCACGGTGACGATGACCGGCTTGGATCAAGACATGATGCAGAAGAACCTGAGTTGCCGCAACCTGAAAGACGCGCAAAAAAATATGTTCTCGTTCAGCGCGATTTTGCTGGTGATGAATGTGTTTTTCCTGATTTTGGGCGCCATCCTCTGCCTGTTCGCGATGCAGAACGGCATTCCCTGTACCGATACCGATTATCTGTTCCCCGAAATCGCGATACGGCGCTTGCCCGTATTGGCCGGCCTTACGTTCATGATAGGCGTGCTGTCGGCGGCCTATTCGAGTGCCGACGGCGCGATGACGGCCCTGACCACGAGTTTTACAATCGACATCCTCGGCGTGGAAAAGAAAAACTACAGTGAGGAAAAGGTGCGCAAGATCCGCTACCGCGTCCATTTGGGCACGGCCGTCGTGTTCTTCCTGTTCATCATGATGTTCTACGCCTTGAAGAGCGATGCGGTCATCAACATGGTTTACGACATCGCCTCCTATACCTACGGGCCGCTTTTGGGCTTGTTCTTCGCCGGCATTTATACCAAATGGCAGGTCAAGGACCGTTGGGTGCCGTTCGTCGTTTTGGCCTCTCCGATACTGAGTTTCGTTATTGTGCAGATATGCAAAGTTTTAGGCTATAATTTCGGTTTTGAGATTTTGCTGCTCAACGGGGCGTTGACGGTCTTGGGCTTATGGCTTTTCCGGCAAAAAACGCCGTTTCCGGTGCAAAAATAGCGATGGGGCGCAAAAAAATGTGCTAAAATATTTTTCTGATTTTCTGTTTGTTTAAAGGAAAATTCAAGATATTTTTCGGAAAAAGGCCAAAAAGAATTTGTGGGTATGAAAAAAAGTCGTACCTTTGCAGTCCTGTTTCGGAAAGGGGGCAGGAAAGTTTGGTTGAGGAAATGTTAAGATAAAGGTAGCGCAAGTTTCTTTTATCTTCGAATTGCGCCGGGATGGTTGCCCGCGAGGACGGCCAAGAGGCGTGATAAAAGTTCATTGACATATTGGGAT
>CAMWIS010000078.1 GCA_947174375.1 uncultured Bacteroidales bacterium | reverse complement strand
ATATCATCCAGTGCCAGGTAGCTGTTCGGAAGGTCCGCTATCTGGTCGAAAGTCTTGCGGCTGCCGCCGACTTCGAACAAATACTTCCCGTCTGCCATAAAATCGCCCTGTTGGGGCATTGTCAGCGTGGAGACGGCGCCCACTTGATTGGCAAAGAAGGTTTCACGCAACGTCCCTTTCGATATTTCGCCCGACAAAGCGTACATCAAATTGGCATTGTTCAGATATACCTTCTTCGGGCCGGTCAGATGCTTGTAATCCTTAATCTTGTCCGTCAGTAGGCAGAGCAGTGCGGCACGGTCGAGCAGATACAGCATTTTCAGCGTTTGGTCGCGCGTCGATTCCAGTTCCGCCGAGAGTTTGTTGATATTCGGTTCGAGGGGTACATTCTCGGCAATCACCATCAGCAGTTTCTTTATCTTCTGAACGGTCGTATAAGTGATGTCTTCCACCGCAGGGATATCGCTGTCGATGGCCAGCCGGACAACTTCCGCCGCACGCATCAGGTAATCATCGCCCGCCTCCTTATAATAGGGATAGTAGCCTTTGGTCAGGTAGTCGTCAAAGCATTTCAGCACCTTTATCTTCGACGCAATATCCATGGCATAGCCGATATGATTTTCAAGCAGGTCTTCCAGCTTTACCGCAGGGATTGCCGCAACGCCCTCGTATTCGAGATATTCCCTGAATGACAAGCCATTGAGCGTATATAGCGACTGCCGGCGAGACAGGTCGGTTTTGGAATTGTCAATCGCCAGCATGGCCGACCCCGTATAAACGATATTCAAATCGGGATAGCTGTCGTAAAAGTTTTTAAGCGACTGTGTCCAATGTTTATGCTTGTGCACTTCGTCGAAATAGATATTTACAACCCCATGCGTATAGAGGAACTCCACCAATTCTTCCAAACTGTGATTGTTGAACCACATATTGTCCAATGACACATACAGCACCTCGTCGAGATGGGCGAACGTCTCTTTGATATGTTGCAACAATAGCGTTGTCTTGCCAACCCCGCGTGCGCCCTTGATGCCTATCAGCCGCACATCCCAATTGATGCGGTCGTACAAATAACGTTTGAATCGCAAATCGGTTGCGGCGAGTTTGCGGTGGAATGTATTGACTAACGGTTGAATATCTGCATAATCCATAGTGGCGTAATGGTTGTATTTGGTTGCAAATATAATAAAACACTTTTTGAAAAGCGAATTTCATATAATATTTCACTTTTAGAAAAGCGAATTTTATGCAATATTTCACTTTTGGAAAGGTGTTTTTGTTCTGATGAGCTAAAAAAACGGCCGCCCTTGCGGGGCGGCCGTCTCCATTTCGCTTGCGCTCAGGCGTTTACTTCTTGAAGAAGCGTTTGTACAGACCGGCGAAACCTTGGCCGTGGCGGGCTTCGTCTTTGGCCATTTCGTGAACCGTGTCGTGGATGGCGTCCAAGTTCAGTTCCTTGGCGCGTTTGGCGATGCGCATCTTGTCGGCGTTGGCGCCGGCTTCGGCGAACATACGCTTTTCGAGGTTGGTCTTCGTGTCCCAAACCATGTCGCCCAGCAGTTCGGCGAACTTGGCGCAGTGTTCGGCTTCTTCGAACGCATAGCGTTTGAACGCCTCGGCGATTTCGGGATAGCCCTCACGGTCGGCCTGACGGCTCATCGCCAGATACATACCCACTTCGGTGGCTTCGCCCATAAAGTGGTTGTTGAGGTCTTTCTTCATCTCGGCATCGCAGTCCTTCGCAATGCCGACCACGTGTTCGGTCACGAACGTCAACGCGTTTTCCTCTTCCACGAGTTCGTTGAATTTTTCAGCCGGCACCTTGCACTGCGGGCAGTTGGCGGGCGGGTTCGGGCCTTCGTGTACGTAGCCGCAAACCGAGCAAATCCATTTCTTAGCCATAGTTTTTTTAGTTTTGCTTGTTTTACAAATGATTAAAGTCAGTACGGATTGGCCGTACCACGTTCGCAAAAATAGAAAAGCTTGGGGAATTTGCAAATTTTGCAAAAGTCGGGCGTAAAACATACATTTGCATACAGGTATCGCGGCGGAACGGCCCGAGCCCGATAAACGACAGATAATTATGATCCTTTGTATAGCGGAAAAACCGAGTGTGGGGCGGGAAATCGCCCGCGTGCTGGGCGCCACGACGGCGCAGCAGGGCTATATGGAGGGCAACGGCTATTGGGTGTCGTGGACGTTCGGGCATCTGTGCTGCCTGCAGGAGCCGCACGACTACAGTCCCGACTGGAAGCAGTGGCGCATGGAGTGCCTGCCGATGCTGCCGCCCACGTTCAAACTCAAGGTCATCGACAACGAGGGCATCCGGCGGCAGTTCGGGATTCTTTCCGATTTGATTAACCGTTGCGAGGGGATTGTCAACTGCGGGGATGCCGGCCAGGAGGGCGAGGTCATCCAGCGTTGGGTTATGCAGAAGGCCGGCTGCAAGGTGCCGGTCAAACGCCTGTGGATTTCGGCCTTGACCGAGGAGGCGATAAAAGACGGCTTCGCGCATCTGTATCCGGCTTCGGACTTCGACAACCTGTATGCGGCGGGTTCGGCGCGCGCCATCGGCGACTGGCTGTTGGGCATGAACGCCACGCGCGGCTATACGTTGAAATACGGGCGGCCCGGTCAGGTGCTTTCCATCGGGCGCGTCCAAACGCCCACGTTGGCCATCCTCGTGGAGCGTCAGAAAGCCATCGACAGTTTCGTACCCAAGAAATACTGGGAGCTAAGGACGCTGTACCGCGGCGGGCTGTTCGTCTGCGACAAAGGCCGTATCGGCACGGAGGAAGCCGCCGAGGCGCTGAAAGGGCAGTTGGAGAAATACCCGTTGGAAATCGCCAAGATAACGCGCAAGAAAGGCAAGGAAGCGCCGCCGCGCCTGTTCGACCTGACGCTGTTGCAGGTGGAGTGCAACAAAAAATTCGGCTTCTCGGCCGAACGGACGTTGCAGCTCATCCAGTCGCTCTACGAAAAGAAACTGACGACCTATCCGCGCGTGGATACGAGTTTCCTGCCCAACGAACTGCACGGCAAGGCGCCGGGCATCCTGCAGAACCTGGTGCCCTACGCCACGTTCGTGCAGCCGCTTTTGCAGCAGGGTAAACTGCCCAAGCGCGCCAAGGTGTTCAACGACAAGAAGATTACCGACCACCACGCCATCATTCCCACCGGCGAATGGGCGGCGGCCGCCGGTTTGTCGAAAGACGAGAAATACGTCTTGGACTTGGTGGTGCGGCGGTTCATCGCCGTGTTCTATCCCGACTGCGAGTTCGCCTCCACGGTCGTGAACGCGAAGGTGGCGACGGAGGGAGAGAGCTATGCGTTCAAGGCCACGGGCAAGCAGATTCTGAGCGAAGGCTGGCGTGTGCTGTTCCCGGCGGCCGCCAAGAACGAAGCCGCCCAGGGGGCTCCGGTCGATGCCGGGGCGTCCGAAGCTGCCGACAACGACGCCGCCGATGCCGCCGAAAAAGAGAACGTCTTGCCCGAATACAAAGAGGGCGAGAGCGGCCCGCATACGCCTTCGGTGGTCGCCAAGCAGACCCAGCCGCCGCGCTATATGAGCGAGGGCGACCTGTTGCGCGCTATGGAGACCGCGGGCAAGCAGGTGGAAGACGAGGAGTTGCGCGACCTGATGAAAGAGAACGGCATCGGCCGTCCTTCCACGCGCGCGGCCATCATCGAGACGCTCATCAAGCGTCAGTATATACGAAAGGAAAAGAAACGCATCGTGCCCACGCCGCTCGGCATGGCACTTATCGACATCATCCCCAACGAATTGCTCAAGTCGGCCGAACTGACGGGGCAGTGGGAAAAGAAACTGAAACAGATTTCGGAGGGCGGCTATCCGGTACGCGACTTTATGGCCGAACTCAAACAGATGGTCGTGGAGGTCACGTGGCAGGTCATGCAGGCCGAACGTAAGCCGTTGGGCGAGGAGGTACCGGCATGAGGTGGCCCGCGCCCCTGCGGCGGTTCTTCCGCCATCTGCGCTACCTGATAAAGTTGCACGGTACGCCCTGGCTGCCGCGTATCGACTTCCTGAGCCGGATGCTGTTGCTGTTCGGCTGTCTGGGCGGCCTCAGTTACTTGGTCTATCAGCTCGGCTTCATGGATACGGCCTTGGCGGCCAACCGGCCCGACCGCATCCCGCCCATCTTGTTCAGCCTGTTTTTCAGTGGGATGCTGTTGCGTTGCCTGATGCACTTCCGCGAGTGGCGGCATACGCGCCTCTTTGTCGCGGACTGTCTGTTGCTGCTGTTGAACGGCCTCGTGCTGTGGGGATTCCATGCCGGCGGCGCCGCGCCCAAAGCCCTCCGCTTCCTGTTGCACCCCTATTGCCTTTACGCGCTCCTGGCCGTCCTCTCGTTCATCCACCTCTCGCAGATGAGCCTCGGCTTCCTGCGCCGCCGCATCAAGCCCACAATGCTGTTCATCCTCAGCTTCCTGTTCCTGATATTCATCGGCACGGGCCTGCTCCTGGTGCCGCGCGTCACCTACGACGGCATCTCGTTTGTCGATGCGCTGTTCATGGCCGCCTCGTCGGTCTGCGTCACGGGGCTGACGGTGGTGGACGTGGGGCAGACGTTCACGTTAGAGGGGCAGCTCATCATCCTCACGCTCATACAGGTGGGCGGTATCGGCGTCATCACGTTCACGAGTTTCTTCGCGCTTTCGTTCATCGGCAGCGCGTCGGTGGGCGGCCAGTTGGTGCTGAAAGATATGCTCAACGAGAAAAACCTCGGCAACCTGTTCCGCGCGCTCGCGCTCATCATGGCCATATCGTTCATGTTGGAGGCCATCGGCGCGTACCTGATTTACCAAAGCATCGCCGGCACGATGTCGGGCATGAGGGAGGAAATCTTCATGGCCGTCTTCCATGCCGTCTCGGCCTATTGCAACGCCGGCATCTCGCCCCTGTCCGACAGCTTGGGCGGCGCGCTGTTGGACAACCACCGCCTGCATTTCTGGATAGCCTGCCTGATTCTCGTCGGCGGCATCGGCTTCCCCATCATCCTCAACTACCTGCGGCTGTTGCGCCACGTGTTGGGTAATGTCGTCCGCTGGCTTTTCGGGCGGCAACAGATATACCATCACAAGCCCCATATCATCCAACTGCACACCACGCTCGTCCTCGCCACCACGGCCGTCTTGGTCGTGGGCGGCACGCTGCTGTTCTATTTCTCGGAGCGGCACAACACGCTGGCCGAATTGCCGGCCTGGGCGCAGTGGAGCGAGTCGTTCTTCTATGCGACGGCCTTGCGTACGGCCGGGTTCGCCACCTACGGCGTGTCGCTGCTTTCGTCGCCGGCCCTTTTGTTCACGATGATGGTCATGGCCATCGGCGCTTCGCCCATGTCCACGGCCGGCGGTATCAAGACCACGACGGTGGCCGTGGCCGCGCTTACGGCCTACCATATCATACAGGGGCGCGATGAGGTGGAGGTACGCGGCCGCCGTTTGGAACGCAGTACGATACGGCAGGCCTTTTCGATTATCGCGCTGTTTACCGGCTACGTGTTCGTCGTAACGCTCGTGTTGTGTTTCATCGAACCCGACATGAGCCTCAAAGACCTGCTGTTTGAAACCATTTCGGCCACGGCCACCGTGGGTTCGAGCATGGGCATCACGGGCTCGTTCAGCACGGCGGGCAAATGCTGCCTGATTCTGTCGATGTTTATCGGCCGTATCGGCGTGCTGACGTTCTTTAGCGGCATTACGCGCGATGTTGAACCCAAACGCTACGCTTATCCTTACGATACCGTTTTATTAAATTAAAGACACAAGACTATGAAGTTCGCGATTATCGGCTTAGGCAACTTAGGCGCTTCCTTAGCGGAGAATTTAGCCTATTTAGGGCATGAAGTGTTGGCGATAGACGCCGATATGGCGCGGATGGACGCCGTCAAAGACCGCGTTACCTCCGTCGTCTGCATGGATACGACCGATACCGAGGCCTTGCAGACGCTCTCGTTGGAGAAGTTCGACGGCGTTTTCGTCACGTTCAGCAAGGATTTCGGCACGTCGGTTCAAACCGTGGCCCTGCTTAAGAGCTTGGGTGTCACGCGCATCGTCGTCCGGGCCATTTCGCCCATTCACGCCACGGTGTTGCGGTCTATCGGCGTGGAGCGCATCATTACGCCCGAGGAGGATTTTTCGCGGCAGTACGCGTTGCAGCTTATGACCCGCGATTTGTTCGAAGACCGTTACGCCATCGACGCGCGCTATGCGGTATCCACGTTGACGGTGCCGGAGAGTATGGTGGGCGAGAAGATACAGCGCGCGGGCTTCGAAGCCACGTTCAAGATGAACCTGCTCTGCGTGCGGCGGCCGGTCAAGCGGCGCAACCTGCTGGGGCGCATGAACGTCGTGTACGAAGTGCTGCCGTGGGGGCAGGAGCCGATAGAACTGCAGGCGCACGACCAATTCGTCGTGTTCGGCTCCGACGAAAACCTCAAGGCTTTCGGCACGCTGTAGGCGGGAACGGCCGCCGCGTGTAAGGCCGCACGGTAAAAAACAAAAAGCCGGCATCCGTAAGGGTGTCGGCTTTTATCGTAAGGGTCGGACAACTTAGAACGGCAGGTCGTCGTTGCTGTCGCCGGCCGGGGTTTCGGGCGCCGGGAAGTTGGGGGCCGCGATGTTGCTGGCGGCGGGAGCGGGCTGAGCGGCAGGCGCGGCGGCCGGCATTCCCATCGGGGCACCGCCCATCGTCGCTTCCTGGATACGCCAGGCTCTTACGTCGGTGTACCAACGGCCGTTGAATTCGCGGCTTTCCAGTTCGAAGCTCACGTTAAGCCGGTTGCCGATTTGCATGATCGCGGGGTTGCTGATGGCTTTGTCGCCCCATACCATGACGCAGATCTGACGCGGATACTGGCTTTCCGTTTCAAAAATATAGCTTTGCTTTTTCCAAGGTCCGTTTTTGCCTTCGCCCGTGACGGGTTCTTCGATTTTGACGAGTTTTGCGTTGAAATCCATAATATTTAGCACTTAATAATTTCTAGTTAATGCCTGCCGTAAAGATAGGGTGGCCTATCCTGACAGGTTACTGCAAAGATAGTGCAAACCGAGGGCAAAAACAAAGGCCGCCTATCGTTCGTTTTCAACAGCCCGCCGCCTGTCGGTGCGGCCCTTATCCCTTGTGCGGACGTCGGGTCAGACGTTACCGTTATGTTAAAAATTGTTAAAACTTTACTTGAACTAAAATTTTTAGTTGGCTGTGAAAATTATTTAGTTTAATTTTGCCGCATCAAAACCCGAAACGCTATGAAACGGCTGACGAAAAAGGAAAACGAAATCATGGACTTGTTCTGGACACATGGCCCGATGTTCATCAAGGAACTGCAGGAAAAATACGCCGACCCCAAACCCCATGTCAATACGCTTTCCACAATGACGCGTATCTTGGAAGCCAACGGTTTTGTCGGACACAAGGCCTACGGTTCCACCTACCAATATTATCCGCTCGTCACGCGCGAGGCCTACCACCGCGGCGCGCTCAGCCGCCTGGTGTCCGCCTGCTTCGACAACTCCTACGTCAACGCCGTTTCGGCCTTGGTCAGCGAGGAGAAAATCACGGTGGAAGAACTCAAGGAAATCATCGCCCGGATCGAAGCCGGAAAAAACGCTTAAACCATGATGGCATTTCTGATATACCTCTTGAAATCGGCCGCCG
>CAMWIS010000077.1 GCA_947174375.1 uncultured Bacteroidales bacterium | reverse complement strand
CCGGCGCCGCGCTCGCGGTACTCAAAGGCGGAAACGGAGCGCTGGGCCGTGAGCTTGGCCTTCTCCGAGTCGGGCGTCAGGTCAAGGAGGTATTGGGGCACGAGCGCGGCGCCGACGCGCGAAGGCGGCACGCCCACGGCCTGGTACGTGAACTTGACGCCGTGCTGTTTGAGGTCGAACCGCTCGCCGGTTTTAATCTCCCGCGCCGCCTTGACGGCCTCCTCGTGGATGAAGACGCGGCCGTTGCGGCAGGCCTCCGCCGCCTGAGAGCGGGTCTTGAAAAGACGGACGGCCCATAGATACTTGTCGATACGCATGATGATACCCCGTTCCGCTTCGTCCTACCGTTGTTTGAAGCCGTCGAAGCCCTGCGCCTCCAAGCGCATCATCGGGCCGTTCTCCGGTACCATATAGCAGCCCTGCGCGGCCTCGACGATATGCCCGATGATATGGATTTCGGGGCAGTCCTTCAGCTTCTCGTAGTCTTTCTGCGCAATCGTGAACAGCAGCTCGTAGTCCTCGCCGCCGTTGAGCGCGGCCGTCGTCGGCACGATGTCGAAGATATCCAAGGCCTTGCAGGTCTCGGCGTCGATGGGGATTTTGTTGTCATAGACCATGCAGCCGCAGTGCGAGCGTTCGCACAGGTGCAGCAGCTCCGACGAGAGGCCGTCCGAGATGTCGATCATCGACGTCGGCTTCACGCCTTTTTCGGCCAGCAGCTTCACGATGTCGGTGCGCGGTTCGGGCTTGAGCTGGCGTTCCAGCACATACGAGAAATCCTGAAAGTCGGGCTGGGCGTTCGGGTTGGAGAGGAACGTCCGCTTCTCGCGCTCTAAGAGCAGCAGCCCGGCGTAGGCGCCGCCCAAGTCGCCCGACACGCAGATGAGGTCGTGTTCTTTGGCGCCCTCGCGGTAGCAGATGTCCTCCGGCTTGGCCGAGCCGAGCACGGTCACCGAGATGAACAGCCCCGCCGCCGACGAGGTGGTGTCGCCGCCCACGAGGTCCACATGATAGCGGTCGCAGGCCAGCCGGATGCCGGTGTAGAGTTCTTCGAGCGCCTCCACGCTGTAACGGTTCGAGGCCGCGATGCCGACGAGCACCTGACGCGGCGTGCCGTTCATGGCCGCGATGTCCGACAGGTTGACCGCCACGGCCTTGTAGCCCAGGTGACGCAGCGGGCAGTACGTCATGTCGAAATGCACGCCCTCGCAGAGCAGGTCTTTGGAAACCAACAGCTTTTCGCCCTTGGGCAGTTGCAGCACGGCCGCGTCGTCGCCCACGCCCTTGCACGTGTAGTCGGCGTTATGAATCGGGAGGTCGGCCGTCAGGCGGTCGATGAGCGGGAATTCGCCTATGCTGCCGATTTCGGTGCGGGGCGCGGCCTGCGGGTCTTGGGCCGCTTGTCCGGCCTTCGGTTTAGCGGAAGTCTTAGCCATGTCGTTCAATATATCTGTTTATATGCGTTTCGTGCCACGAAGTTAAGCGAAAGCCGCCTCACCTGCAAGTTTTCTTTTAAAAATCGGTCGAGAGCGAGAAGTAGAACACGGGTTTGTCGTGCACCAGGCCGTTCTCCACGCCCCAGGCGAGGTCGAACCGCATGAAGTAGCCGAGCAGCTGGCAGCGCAGCCCCGCGCCGAAGCCCAGCACAATCGGGTTGGCCTCCTTCTCTAATTCTATCGTGATTTTGCCGTCCTCTATGGTCTGTTTGTAGAACGGGTTGTCTTTCGACCACGGGTTCCAGTCGCTCCACGCGCTGCCTACGTCGGCGAACGCCACGAGTTGCAGATGGCGCAGGAACGACGACTTGACGGGCCCGCGCGAGAGCACCTGCGCGAACGGGAAGCGTATTTCGCTGTTGATGACCGCGAAGCTGTTGCCGTTGCGGATGTTCTGGATAAAGCCGCGCATATTCGTGGCCAGCGTCTGATAGGCGTAGTTCTGATTCGGGTCGGTCTTCACGTCGCTGTTGAAGCGCGGCAGCAGCCAGCCGTCGATGCCGCCCATGTAATACACGAGCTTCTGTTGCCCGAACGAGGTGGAGGCCGCGATGCGGTTCGCCCAAATCAGCGTCTTGTACAGCCGGCGGTAGTCGCGGAAATCGACGCCCACCACAAACAGGTTCTGGTTGTCGTGCACGATGCCCTGATAGTATTCGGCGAACACCTTGCCGCGCGTTCCATAGTATATATTTTGAACCACGAAGCGCGAGCGGTCATACACCCATTCCCCTTTAAGGCCCACTTTCAGTTGCTGTTGCATCGGCTCGACGAGGCTGTTCCATTCGTAACTCTTGAACACCGTGCGGTCGTAGCGCGCAAAGACGGTGCCCTTGACCATGCTCACGGGCGAGAGCGGGTATTTCATGACGTAGTAGCCGTTGTAAGTGTTTTGCTTATAGGGTTCTACGTTCATGCTGTTGTCGTTCCGGTTGATGATGTGGAACACGAACTGGTGGCCGAGGCGCCGCTCCAAGTATTCGTAACTCAGCAGGTATTCAAACGTCGTGAAGTCGAACGAGAAGCTGAAGCCGCCGATAATCCGGTGGTTTTCCATCAGGTCGGACAGCGAGATCTGTGTAAAGCCGTTGACGTCCGAGTTGAGGTAGATGGGCGAGGAGCTGTTCGTGAAGGCCTGGTACGTCGTGTTCAGGAAGCTGAATCCCAATTGCGCCGTGGCCTGGTTGATGGAGAACTCCGGCCGGTAGGTGTACTGTTTCGGCGGCACACGGGTGGGGACGGTGTCGGCGAAAGGGTCGCCGTCGGCCATCGGTGTGGTCGAGTCGGTGGCGACAGGGCTTTGCCGGCGGGCGTCCGCCGTATCGGCCATAAGGGCGGGGACTTCCGGCCGGGGCGCTCCGAGGCCGGCCGCCGCGCGGGCCGCCAGATAGCGGTCGAACGCCGTCGTATCGTTGCGGTCTTCATGGCGGGCGGCATGGAGTGCGAGCCCCTGGCGGTGGCGGCCCGTGCGTGGCGTAGCCGCGCCGGCAGACTCGGCCTGCGCCGTGTCTGCCGCGGCGGCCGCCTCAAGGCTGTCGGCGATGGCCTTCCGCCGTTCCATACGGGCTATTTTGTCCAAAATCTCGGACTTGAAGGCCGTGGGCGGGGCCAGGGTCGGCGGCGGCAGTTTGGGGTACAGCTCGTCGCGCAGCGCCGACAGCGGCTCCACGGCCAATACGTAGCGGCCGTTCTCCAAGCCGAGGCTCGTATATACGCCCGACTTGGCCGCGGCGTCGATTTCCCTCAGGCCGGCGGGCCGGTTGCTGAACGGCACGCTCTCGAACGTGCGGCGGTAGTGGATGGCCGTATCCACGTGATCCATGACGCGCCCGAAGCCGCCCGCCGCCAGGTCGGTCTTGCCCGCCGCGTTGGTCAGGAACAGCAGCCGGCGGCTGTCGATGGGGTTGGGGTTGGAGAGGCGGACGCGCTCCTGTTCGTCCGTCATCTGAAACAGCGTGACGCCGCCTTTCTTCAGGTCGTAGGCAAACAGGTTCGTGCCTTTCTTCATCGAGGGCGCCACCTCGAATTTCTGCCCCTTGCGGATGGTGTCGTCGGGTCGGTTCGACACAAAGACGAGCAGCGACGTGCCGGGGATAAACGTCGGCTCCTTGTCGTCGTAAAGGTCGAACGTGAGCTGTTTGTCGGTGCCGGCCATCAGGTTGTGCAGGAAGATGTCCGACTGGCCGTTGCTCGACGCCGCGATGGCGATGCTGCGGCCGTCGGGCGAAAAGCTGAACGACGTGATCTTCTCGAAATAGTCTAAGTAATAGCGGCGGATGTCCTTGCGCTTCTTCTCCAAGTCGTAGATGAGGAGCGTCGTGCGGCCCTTCTCCTCCGTGATGATGCCCAGGGCGTGCCCGTTGGGGTGCCAGGCCAACACGGGAAACGAGTAGTCGGGCATATCGTTCACGGCCGCCCCCGTGCTATAGACGCACCGCCGCCGCGACGGGTTCAGGCTTTGTATATACACTTTGGCGCGCCCTAACCAGTTGGCAGTAAAGGCCAACTCACCCCCCTTGGGGCGGTCTGAGGCCGCGCGCGGATTTTTAGCCAGCCGCTCCTGCGAGGCCGTCAGCGCGCTGTCGCGCCATACCGCCCCCGGGTTCACCGTAAACTGGCTGTAAGCCGTTTCGGGCTTGTTCGTGCGTTTCAGCACCGCATGATGGTGCACGCTGTCGCGCCCGCGTCCCGCCTCCCGCTCCGCGTAAAACGCGCGGAAGCCTTTGAGCAGGTCTTTCATATTGGTATTGAGCGCAATGCGGAACGTCTTGTCCATATTGCGTTCGGAAGCCACAATCCGCACACAGCGCGGCACGGCGTCCAGGCCGTAGGTCTGCGCGATAAAATACCAGAACGCATGGCCGGCAAAGGCCGCATCCTCGCCATACACGCCCGACAGGTAGCGGTAGTCGTTGCGCAGGATGGCCTGCTGGATACGTTCGTCATACTGTTCGTTCCAAGGCTCGCTGAAATAGGCCGCCAGCCCCTCCGTAAACCAGGTTGGCAAGTCCATGAGGTACGAGTTCTTGTACTGCGTGCTCACCTTCGCGCCCGAAATGGCCTGCGTCAGCAAGACCGACGCCATGCCGCGCCGTATCTGCCGCTCGAACGCCACATAGTCGCCCTCGAAATACAAAAACACCTTGTTGTCGATAAAACGGGTCACGCCGCCCGTATTGTAGCCCACCTCGCTGCTCTCGTCCAGATAGCCGATGTTGCTCTGCTTGAAGTCGCTCAGCCGGTTGAAGACAATGAATTTGAGCGCGTCCTGCGTCTGATAGCCGATGGCCTGCTCCATCTCCGGCAGGTGGTATTGCAGGTAGTTGGCCGTATAGAGCGCCAGATTGCGCCCCTTGCGGTTGAAATAGACGTCGAAGCCGTCGAAACGGTAGTACGACCAAAAGAATTTCTCGTACTGCACGCGCTTCCGGCCGAAGCTCATCTCCGAGCCGGTATAGAACTGCGCCTGCCCGCTGCCCGCAAGGCCCGCCGTCAGGACAAGCCAGAGCCAGGCTTTCCGGACCGAGGAACGGCTTGGGAAACGGGTAGGGGCGTGCGGCATAACGTTAAAATGAAAAAAGGGCGGACCGAACCTTCGTCCGGATCCGCCCGCGGGTTTGCATGGTTTCTGAATCAGAGACTACAGCTGAGGACCGGCCGCCACGAGGCGTTTGCCCTCTTCGTTGTCGGTGAAGTTCTCGAAATTCTTGATGAATTTCTCGCCCAATTCGCGGGCCGCCTTGTCCCAGTCGGCCGGGTTTTCCCACAGGTTGCGCGGATTGAGGATTTTGGAATCCACACGGTTCACGGCCTTGGGCACCGCCAGGCCGAATACCGGAATCGTCTCGGTCTCCGCCTTGTCGAGCGAGCCGTCCAGGATGGCGTCGATGATGGCGCGCGTGGAGGGGATGTCGATACGGCGGCCAACGCCGTAAGGACCGCCGATCCAGCCCGTGTTCACGAGGTAGGCCGTCGAGTTGTGCTGACGCATCTTCTTGACGAGCTCCTGCGCGTATTTGGTCGGGTGCAGCAGCAGGAAGGCCGCGCCGAAGCAGGACGAGAACGTGGGCGTCGGTTCCTTGATGCCGCGTTCGGTACCGGCCACCTTGGCCGTATAGCCGCTCAGGAACTGGTACATCGTCTGGTCGGGCGTCAGGCGCGATACGGGCGGCAGCACGCCGAACGCGTCGGCCGTCAGGAAGATCACCTTAGACGGGTGACCCGCCTTGGACACCGGCTTAACGATGTTGTTGATGTGATAGATAGGATAGGAAACACGCGTGTTCTCCGTCTTGGAGGCGTCGTCGAAGTCGATATGGCCCTTGGCGTCGATAACGACGTTTTCGAGCAGCGCGTCACGCTTGATGGCGCCGTAGATATCGGGTTCGTTTTCCTTGCTCAGGTGGATACATTTGGCATAGCAGCCGCCTTCGAAGTTGAAGACGCCTTCGTCGTCCCAGCCGTGTTCGTCATCGCCGATGAGCTCGCGGTTCGGGTCGGTCGAAAGCGTGGTCTTGCCCGTGCCGGACAAGCCGAAGAAAATGGCCGTGTCGCCGTCCTTGCCCTTGTTGGCCGAGCAGTGCATGGCGGCCATGCCGTTGAGCGGCAGGAAGTAGTTCATCACCGAGAACAAGCCTTTCTTCATTTCGCCGCCGTACCACGTGCCGCCGATAACGGCGCGTTTCAGACCCAGGTGGAAAGCCACGAACACCTCGCTGTTCATGCCTTCGGCCTTGAAGTCGGGATAGGTCGTCTTGCAGGCGTTGAGCATGATGAAGTCGGGCTTGAACGTCTTGAGTTCATCTTCGCTCGGGCGGATAAACATATTCTTGACGAAGTGCGCCTGCCACGCCACCTCGGTGATGACGCGGATGCAGATGCGGCTGTTGGGGTTCGCGCCCACATAGCCGTCCTGTACGTACAGGTTCTTGGCCGACAGCTGCGCGCTGCCCTTCTTGTAGAGCTTCTCCCACAATTCGGGCGTGATGGCCTTGTTGTCGGAGCCCTTGCGGCCCGCCTGCGCCCACCAAACGTTGTTTTCCGAACCGGGTTCCTTCACGATATATTTATCTTTGGGAGAACGGCCGGTAAATTCGCCCGTATCCACGCTCACGGCGCCCATATCGGTCAGATAGGCGCGGTCGAAGCCGGTCAGGCCGGCTTTGGTTTCGTGTTCGTACAATTCGTCATAAGACAGGTTGTAGTAAATGTCCTTGACATTTTCGATGCCGTAAGACGCCAGGTCTTTGCGGATCTGTTCCAAATTTTGGTTCATACGTTAAATCCTTTTCTTTTTTTAACTGCTTCTATTACTTTTTTAACTCTTTGTCTCTCAGTCATCCGGCCTATTTGAACGCCTGGAAGCCCTTGCCGTACACGCCCGTGGCCTTCGTCACACTCGTAAAGGCGTCGGGGTCAATGTCGCGTATGCGGCGCAACACGTTCTGCATCTCGTATTTGCGCACCACGGCGAACAGGACGTTCGATTGCTCCTTCGAATAAAAGCCCTTGGCGTCCAAGAGCGTCACCCCGCGGTGCATCTCGGTGCTGATCATCTCGGCGATTTCCTCGTGCTTGCGCGAGGAAATGAGCATCTGCACGCTCGACTGCGCCCCCATCACGATAAGGTCTATCGTGTAGGAAGTTACCGTCATGACGACAAAGCCGTACAACACCACCCGCAACGACTCTTCCGGCGTTTTCCCCAAGAAATAGTAGAAAATGAGGAAAGACGACGAAATGATGCCGAGGTCGCAGTAAAGGATGACCCGACCCGGGCTCACGTTGTGGTACTTGGTGATAATCAGGGCCACGATGTCGGTGCCGCCCGTGCTGCCGCCGTAGTTGAAGGCCGTGCCCACCGAGAGTCCGATGAGCGCCCCGCCGATAACGGCCGACAGGAAGGGGTCTTGATCCAGAACCGGCTGTTTGAGCAGGCCTTGCCAGAGCGTCACGAAAAACGACAGGAAGAAGATAGCCCATATCGTCTTGAAGCCGAACGCGTTGCCAAGGATTTTGAAGCCGATGAGCAACAGCACGGTGTTGATGACGAAGGCCGAGATACCCACCGGAATCCGGTGCCCCGAGGCATAGTACAACAGCGTGGAGATACCGTTCACGCCGCCGCTGACGATGTTCGAGTTGATGATGAACATCACGAGCGCGAAAGCGTAGAGGCACAGACAGAGCGTGATGACGATGTAACTCTTCACCTCACGCTTGATCTGCTTCTTATCCAACGGCTTCGC
>CAMWIS010000076.1 GCA_947174375.1 uncultured Bacteroidales bacterium | reverse complement strand
GCCGGCATGGCGGCCGCGCGCACGACCGCCGACGATGGCCTCACCGCCGGCATCCGTCAGACGCAGATGCTGCGGCGACCGCAATTCCCCGCGACCATCCAAGTTGAGGACAGCAGCTATACGTTGCCCACCCGCTTGGACGCGCGGTACGCCGCCTTCGCGTTCGATTCCATTACGGCCACCCGCGACGGATATTATCTCTACCGGTACCGCGCCCTCAACGATTCGAAGCGTGTTTTGACCGATTCCGTCTATGTGCAGCTGACACGCAACGCGCGGCCGTCCTCAGAACCCGACATCGAGCAAGCCCCCGTCCCGCTGCCCATGCCGGTGATTGTCAACCTCGTCGTGATTGACCACCACGGCTTCCACTGCTTCAAAATCCTCAACGCCGAGTACTTTACGCGGATTGACCTGACACTCTACGACCGATACGGCGCCGTTTTGTACCGCACGGACGACTACCGCAACGACTACGACATGAGCCCCCTACCCGCCGACACCTATTATTACCGGCTGACGGCCTACACCCCACAGGGGGCAATTTCCCGCAAAGGTTTCGTCGAACTTGTAAAACCGCAATGAACATGAAAACGAAAAGATTTACCAAAAGGACGGCGGCCATAATATATACATTTTTGACCGTCATCGCCTGTGCGCCGCCACACGCGGCCGCCCAACCGCCGACCGAACGTCCCGTCGGTATCCTGAGCCCACAGACATTGCCGCCGACCTTCGACGCGGCGGTCTTCGGCGCACGCATAAGTTCGGAACAGGACTTCGTAGCCATGCCGGGGCATCCGCAGACTTATCGGTTGGACCTGTTCGGGCGTCCGCTCCGACAGCTCTACCTCGGAGGTCACGTTGCACACGAGGGTAGCGGCCTGCAACGCACACTCTCAAGTGAAATCAACCTGGCCGCCGACCTCGCCATCGCGCCCGCCTGGCGGTTTTTCGGAGGATTGGCCGCCGGTATCGGCTACCGCTATTATCAACGTGACAACATCGTGACGGAGCATCCGTTTTATGACGAGGCCTTGACCGATACCCGTTTCCGTTATACGGTAGGCGCCATGACCAACCTCACGCATGAGACGCCGCAAGGCCGACGTTGGGGCTTCGGCTCCCGCGCCGACCTTGTGACCGACGACAAGACCGTGAGCACACGCAGTTTCCTGTTTTACGAAAGCGATGCCCGCCAGCAAGCCAAAACCGCCTGCCGCGCCTACTTCGTGCACAGCTTTTACAGCCACATGAAGACCAAGCACTACTACAAGACGGGCTGCCGGCTCGACCTATTCCAACGGCGGTTTGCGATAGAAGCCGCCTACGAAGCCTCGGCCGACCTGCAGACGTTGGCCGCGGGACTCTCCATCGGCCTCTGCAAGGGGTTGACGGTGTCCTACGACCTGTCGCTGCCGTTTTATTTCAACGGACGGAACGCAGGCGCGGCCGCACACACCGTAGCCATCGCCTACCGTCTGCAGACCCCAATGCAAAAAGCGCCCCTGACGCAAGAAATTCCTGAGGAGCAATAACCTAAAACCATTTTAAAAGACAATTCAATCATTTTTTATCAACCCTTAAATCTTATTTATCATGAAAAAGATCAGAACTATCCAACTCGGCGCCCTACTTATCGGAACCGCCATTTGTTTCGGTACGATGCGCCCCGCCATAGCGGTGGCAGCCGACAGCAACCCCATCGTATTCTCGGCCGTGGCCCGGGATGCCGACGGCTTTGTCAAGAACAACGCGACGCTGCAACTCGACTGCCGGCTTGTGGAACGCGAAACGCGCAACACCGTCTATAGCGAGACGCACACGCTGTCCGCCGACGCCATGGGGCAGTTGCAAATTCCGCTCGGCGACGGCACGCCCACTTACGGCGACTTCCAGCAGGTGGATTTCTCCCAACCGCTCGACCTGGTGGTGTATGACGGCGACCAACTGCTGACCGACGCGCCGCTGACCCAGGTGCCGTCCGCCGCGTTCGCACAGACCGCCGACCACGCCGAAACCGCCAACAACGCCCTCAGCGCACGGACGTTGGACGGCATCGCGTTCGACGATGAGGCGGAACCCGACCAAAGCACGATATGGTCGTCGGCCAAGGTTTCCCAAATGCTCGGCACCCAACAACAGGGCGTGCAGAGCGGGCAGACCGCCATCGCCAAGGAACGTGCCGAACGCATGGCCGAAGACCAACGGATTTGGGATAGCCTCAACGCCCGCGGCAACGACCTGATTTCGCTGGACGAACGCTTCAACGAACAGGATGAACGTCTCGACGGCATGGACGAACGGGTGCATGAACAGGAAGAAGCCCTCAACGCCCTTGAAGAACGCGCCGACGGGCACGACGAGGCCATCAACGCCCTTGAGGAGCGCACCGACGGCATGGATCAACACCTGCACGAACTTGACGACGACCTCAGTACGCTCAAAGAACGTGCGGACGGGCATGATGCGGCGCTCAACACGTTGGAAGAACACGTTGACGGCATGGACGACCATATGCACGAACTTGACGACGACCTCAGCGCCCTTGAAGAACGCGTCAGTGCCAACGAGGAAGGCATCAACACGCTTGAAACGCGCACCGAAGACCTTGACCGTCATCTACACGACCTTGAAGCCAATGTCAACGATTCTTTGGAAGTCGTTTGGGACAGCATCGACGCGCTCAAAGACGAGTTCCGTCAGCAGAAGGAGGACATCGAACATCAGCTGGGCGACATCAACTACTGCCTTGTCAACGATGCCGAAAGAGGGGTCTATCACCAAGCCATCCCGCTTTACGACATAGAGAGGCCGGACACCATCGGGCTGTTCGCCAACCCCATCCTCAAGGTGTTGCGCCAAGACGGTCACTGCGACCTGTTCTCGGCCTTGAACCTCGCCTCACAGTTGAAGAAATCCTACCGCGCCCGCGTCATGACCTACAACACCGGCGGCAACCCGATGAACCCGAAAGAGGTTTATATACCCGCCTCCACCGCCGGCCTCGACATCTATGTAGATAATTACCACATGGATGTGCCCGTCGTTTACTACACTTACGACGCGCTGGTCTTCGACGTGGAGTTTTACTACCTCGGCGACGACATTACGCCCAAACTCTACGTGACGCTTATCCGTGAGTAAGACCGGTAAGACCAGCCTTGAAAACAAAACGCCCGCCGACCAAAAGACCGACGGGCGTTTTCCTTTTATAAGAAGCGGAAGCCTTACTTCTTGCGGCCGAAGTCGGCGGGAATCTCGCCCCAGCGGTCGGTGTCCCACTTGCGGATCGGGTTCTGCCACGTGTGGGTGGCGAGCCATTGCTCCGCCCGCTCGATAAGCGGCAACCAAGCCTTGTTGCGGGCCGTGAGCGCCACCTTGGTGTTGGCTTTCTTCTTGCGCACCCAAGCCATCGCCGTCATGGAGTCGGAATAAATCGGCGTCTGCGCGTATTTGGGGCCCAGCTGATGGAAATAAGCGAGCGCGTGCACCAAGGCCAAAAACTCGCCGATGTTGTTGGTGCCGTCGGGGTACGGACCTTTCTTGAAGATTTCCTTGCCGTCCCAGGCCTGCACGCCCCGATACTCCATGTCGCCGGGATTGCCGCTGCAAGCCGCATCCACGGCCAATGCCCCCGCCGTCAGTTCAATCGGCGCGCCGCTCGTGTTCCGTTTGGCCATACGCCTATTTCCGTAGGTTTGAAAAATATTGATCTATCAACTGCTGGGCGATGTTATACGGGCTGCCGCTCTTTTCCGAAACGCGGCGGCGCGCCTCCTCCATGCGTGCTTCCATGCCCTCGGCGCCGTAAAAATGTCCCAGCAACTGTTCCTCTATCGTCTCTTCCAATATGCGTTCGGCCTGTTTGCGGCGCTTGCGCTCGAAATAGCCGTTCTGCTTCGTAAACGTCGCGTATTCGACGATATGCTGCCAAACACGGTCGATGCCGTCTTTGGTATAGGCCGAACACGTCTCCACCGTGGGCGTCCAGCCGGACTCCGGCGCGGGAAACAACTGCAACGCATTGCGGAACTGCACGCGCGCCACCTGCGCCTTGTGCAGGAACTCGCCCTCGGCCTTGTTGATGGCGATACCGTCGGCCATTTCCATGATACCGCGCTTGATGCCCTGCAATTCGTCGCCGGTATTGGCCAACTGCAACAGCAGGAAATAATCGACCATGCCGTAGGCCGCCGTTTCGGACTGCCCTACGCCCACCGTCTCCACAAAGACGTAATCGAAGCCGGCCGCCTCGCACAGCACGATGGTCTCGCGCGTCTTACGCGCCACCCCGCCTAACGAGCCCGCCGAGGGGGAAGGCCGGATGAACGCGTCTTTCATGCCCGACAGTTCTTCCATTCGGGTCTTGTCACCCAAGATACTGCCCTTGGACCGTTCGCTGCTGGGGTCGATGGCCAACACGGCCAATTTATGCCCCGACCGCACCAAATGCGATCCCAAAGCCTCGATGAACGTGCTTTTGCCGGCTCCCGGCACGCCGGTAATCCCGAGCCGCAACGACTGGCCCGAATGCGGCAGACAACGTTCTATGACTTCCTGCGCGATTTTCTGATGCGCCGGCAACGAGCTCTCCACCAATGTGATGGCCCGGCTCAATAACGTCCGGTTGCCCGATAGGATGCCGTCCACGAGTTCGTCCGCCGTCGGCAAGGCCGGACGCCGGATCGCCGCGCCCGCCGCAAAAGCCGGATTGATGGTACCGGGTTGCGCCACGCCCGCCCGTTCGGTCAGGGCCGAATCGAACGTACCGTCTTGATGTTCCATAAAACCTGTCCGCTTAATGTCTTTCCGTAAAAAAACTCACTATAAAAGAAGCAAAGGCGGGCGCGCTTACCGCCCGCCCCGACCGTCTTACTTAACGGCGATGCATTCTATTTCCACCATAACGCCCAGCGGCAGTTTCTGCACCGCGAAAGCGGCACGCGCGGGGGCTTCGCTCTGGTAGTAGCGGGCATACACTTCGTTCATGCCGGCGAAATGATCCATCGTGCTCAACAGGCAGGTCGATTTCACAACGTTGGCGAACGTGTAGCCGGCTTCCTTCAAAATGGCGCCGACGTTCTTCAACACCTGTTCGGTCTGTTCCTGAATGCCGCCTTCCACGATTTTACCCGTGGCCGGATCTACGGGCAACTGCCCGGAAACAAACAACATACCATTGGCTTCAATGGCCTGGCTGTAAGGACCTATCGCCTTGGGGGCGTTTTCGGTCGCAATGACTTTCTTCATGACTTTATGTTTTTGGTTTTACAAAAATAACGTTTTTTTTCATACGCTAAAACAGCTCCATATTATCGCGGAAATCCTTGCGTTTTTCGTACTTGATATCCTGGAATACCGAGCTGCGGATGCGGATATGGAAATGCCACTCGGAGTGACCGCCCCACGGCACCCAGTAAAAGCCCATTTCCCAGCAGTGCAAATCACGCGCGAAATTGATGCTCGTCAACGTCATCTTGCGGCTCATGATGTCGAAACCCGTCGAAAACGTGATTTTCCATTTGGGCGTGAGCGAAAAATCGCCGGAAAGGCCGATGGTCTGCGTGAACTGATGCCGGAACACCGCCTCCGGGTTCTTGCCCTCCCGCGTGTCGCGCGGCAGATAGGGGCTCATCGTATAACTGCCGTAATAGGTCAGCGACAGGTTCCACGGCACGGAGAAGTCCACGGGCGCCATAAACAGATCCGACTGCGTGTAAAGCGGGTTCGCATAAGCGGTTATCTGCGGATCCACCATCGTTTCGTTCAGGCTCGGCACCGTGCCAGGCGCGGACGAATTTTTGGCCTTGGGGTTGAAACTCCACGAGAGCGAGATGTTGACGTTCGTGCGCGTGAAACGCAAGCCCTTGATTTTGTTGTTCACCCAAAAGAACTCGTTGTAGCGGCGCCCCATGCTGTCGATTTTGTAGAAGTCGAACTGCGTGTTGAGGCTTACGTTCAAACGCTTGAACAACACCGTCCGCGCCGAAATCGAAATCGGGCTCCAGCGCAGGGAGTCGGCCGCCATATTGTAGGACGTGGAGACCGACAGCTGGTCGATGAGATTGACCTTTTTTTCGCCCGTCACCGTGTCTTTACGGTTGCGCACCTTCATGTCGAACGTGTTGTTGACGCTGAAATTGACGCTCCCGACCATCCCCGCCGACGGCCCGCCGTAGAGCGTGTTGGCGAATTTGGAATACAGATGCGTCTGCCCGTAGTTATCGACATAGGTGTCGTAGGTGTTCCAGAACGGCTTGCTGAAATCCGGATGATAGGTAAAGCCGACCGAGGGCGTCATGACGTGGCGGAACGCCTTGAGGCCGCCGCGCCTGAAGCGATATATACCATACAACTTGAAGTTGAAGCTCGTATTGTATTGGAAATCGCGCGTGGTCTTGAAGCCTTTTTCCTCGTCGGTTTGCAGGTGCCAGCCCGTCGAATCCTCGACATACGAGCGCCGGTAATCCTTCAGATACCAATATTCGTTGTAGTTGACCGAGTTCGTCCAGTTGATGTACTTGAAAATCTTGACCGTACTGCTGAGGCTGACGTTCTGCTTCATCCCGTTGCGCATATAGTCGAACATCTCCGGCTTGAAAAACAGCGTGTCGGGACTGTTGATTTCGTTCTTGGCATCCAAACGGTAGTTGAAGCCGATGGTTTCGTACCATTTCCGCTTGCCCACCTGCTTCTTGCGGCGGAACGGATAGATGGTGCTGACGGAGAAATTGGCCGACGGCAGGCTGAAACTCAACGTCCGCGTCTGCGTGTTGTAGGAGTTCCCGGCATTCAGGTTGAAGTGGAACTTGCCGGCGTTGTACGAATACGTGATGTTGGACGTGGTCGTATTGGTCACGTAGTCGTTCAGGTTGCCCGAATTTTGCGCATAGGCCGAGTTCTGGAAATTGACGTTGGCCGAGAAATTGCTGTTGGGATGCGCCTTGCTGTCCTGGTTGTGCGTCCAACGTACCGAGATACCCGTTTGCTTGCTCCGTCCCGGGTCACCGCGCGTGCCGTTGTAAATCTGCGAATAACCGAAACCCAACGAACCGTGGAAATGGTAACGCCAGGCGTAGCGCAAATCGCCCCTGATTTCCCAGTTACCGCCCGTATATATGTCTGTCGTGACTTTCAGGTCGGCATAATCGCCGAACCGCTGGTAATACCCCAGGCCGCGGAAGAAATAGCCGTCGCGCGCGCTCTGACCGAAGGTCGGAATCAGGATGCCCGACTGGCGGGTTTTGGAATTGGGCAATACGGCGAACGGCAATACGAGCGGCGTGGGCACGTCTTCGACGAACATCATGCCGACCCCGATGACGACCTTGTCGTTGGGGATGACCTTGGCCTTATAGGCGCGGATGTCGAAATGCGGGTGATCCAGCTCGCAGGACGTGAAGGCGGCCTTGTGGATATGGATTTCCTCGTTTTCGTAACGTTTGACGACCCGACCGTGCACGAACAGTTCGTCCTGTATCGTGACGACTTCCTTGATGAGCCCGCGTTCGGTCTTGAAATTATAGCGGATTTCCTTGGCGTCGAACGCATCCTTGCCGTTCTCGAAATGCGGCAGGCCGATGAGTTCGCCCGTGGAATCCTGCACCGGCTGCGCGAAGACCTCCGAAGCCCGCATATCCATTTCCATATAGGCGGCTTCCAGGCGGGCGCCCTGATAGTTGACGCTGGCGTCGGCATAGAGGTGCGCCAAGCCCGTATTCATATCCAGATAGATGGAGTCTTTGGCCGCATAGCGGACGACCTCGGTCACGGCGGAGGAATTGGTCAGCGCGG
>CAMWIS010000075.1 GCA_947174375.1 uncultured Bacteroidales bacterium | reverse complement strand
GATGGAGATTTGGAGGCGGTCGTTTTTTCGACCGCCTTTTTTGTTGTCGGTTCAGCTCGCTGAATCCGGCTCAGATAGGCTTGCAGCGCGTTTTTATACGCGATTTTTTGGTCGGTCAGGCGGTCGGCGCTCTCCCGCAGCGCCAACTGGGCCTGCAACAGTTCCGACAAGGCCGCCAGCCCCGCGCGGTAGTGCGCCTGCGTCTGTTCCATGCTTGCCTTGGCCGTGCGTTCGGCTTCCCGCGCCAGTTGCATCTGCTCCCAGGCCGTCAGCAGGTCGAAGCGGAGTTTGCGCAACTGCAACAGCAGTTGGTCGGCTAAAAAGTCCTTCTCGTTTTCGGTCTTTTGCAACTCATAGTCGTAGCGTTGGATCTTGCGCGCCTGACCGCCCCAGTCCGAGAGCGGGATCTTGGCCGACACATACAGCATCCCGTTCCATTCGCCCTTGTTGTGGAGCAGGCTGCCGTAGCCGTAGGTCGCGCCCACGCCGATGGCGGGCATGGCCTCGCCGGTGGCGATTTTCTTTTCCAAGCGTTTGGCCTCCACCGAAAGGTTCAACAGCTGCATCTCCTCCTGTTGCGCCAACAGGCTCTCTTCGTCCTGGTAAACGGTTTCGGGCGAGCCGATGTCGGTCAGCCGGTCGGAGAAAAACAGGCGGTCGAGGTCTTCGAAGCGGACGCCTAAGCCGATTTGGTTACAGAGGTTCATTTTGGCCAACAGTAGGCCGTTGTTGAGTTCGATTTCCTTTGATTTCAGTTCGTTCCGTTTCAACTCCACTTGCAGCAGGTCGGTTTGGGTGGCCAGGCCGGCCGCGCGTGCCGAGGCCACGTCTTTATGCAGGTTGTCGAGGAATGTCAACGCCTGCCGCAACGTCTCGCGCTTCTCTTGCAGCGACACCACCTGCCAGTATTCGCGTTCGATGGCTTCGACCGTCTCGCGCACCGTCAGGCTTTTCTTCAGGTCGGCGGCCGTGACGCCCACTTGCGCCAAACGGTTGCCGTTCACGATGCGGCCGCCCGCAAACAGCGGTTGCGTGGCCGAGACCACGGCCGTATAGCCGTGCCCGAGGGCTTCGTAGCGGCTGTTGAGGCCTAAGCTGGACGCCCATTCGCCCACAAGTTGCTGAATCTGATAGGCAGGCGCGGACGTGCCCAAAATGTCGGTGATGCCGATGTCCAGCAGCGGGTCCAACGCGCCGAAGCCGAACGCCTGCACGGCCACGGTGGGGAAGTAGGCGGCCAAGGCCTCGCGCTTCTGCGCCAAGGCGGCCCGTTGGTCCAGTTCGGCATTGCGGATGCGCAGGTCTTGCGTCCGCGCCCGCTCCAGGCAGTCTTCCAACGACAGGTAAAGCGTGTCGGTGGCGGCCGAAGCCGTGTCGGCGGCGTTCTGCGCCTGCAGGCGGTCGCCGAAACCCATGCCGCCGAGCGTCAGCGCTACAAGCGCTACCGCCGTCTTGTTTCTCAGAAAGTCGGAAACCGTGCCCTTGGCCGCTTGCTTCCGCCCGCCTATTTTGAAAATCTGCCAGTAGGAAACCGGCATAATCAGTACAATCAACGCAATCGACAGCATCGTACCGAAGCAAATCACCACGCCCATCGGCCGCCACAACGCGTCGCCGCTGATAATCATCGGCAGAACGCCCAAGGCGGTCGTGCAGGAGGTCAGGAAAATCGGCCGCATCCGGCGTTTACCGGCTTCGATGGCCGCCTCTTTCGCGCTCAGGCCGTGCTGCATCTGCAATTCGTCGGCGTATTCGAACATGATGATGCCGTTGCGGACAATGATGCCCACCAGGCTGATGAGGCCCAGCACGGCGGTCAGCCCGAAGTCGAGTTTAAAGAGCCAAAGCCCGAAGAACGCGCCGAACATACACAGCAGGCTGAGCGTCAGCGTCAGCGCGGCCAGCGATATTTTTTTGAAGTGGAACAGCATAAAGAAAAACAGCACGGCCACGGCGCAGATGAACGACAGCAGGATTTCGGGAATCACGGTCTTGTTTACGGCCGACAGCCCGCCGTAGCTTACCGTGGCGTCGGGCGGCAGCATCGGCAGGATGGAGTCCGTTACAAAGCGTTTGAGGTCGGCCATGGCTTCGGGTTGGCTGCACCCCTGTTTCATGTCGGCCGACACCGAGACCGAGGGTGTGCCGGCTTTGTGCGGACGGCTCGTCACGTTCCAGTCGGGGTAGATGCGCCCCACCTGCCGGAGCGGTACCGAGAGGCCGGGTACGGCCGTCGGCACCATCTGGTTCTCCAACGCGCTGTAGTCCGCGCTGTCGTTCCAGGCGCGGCTGTAAAGCGTTACGGGGATCTCGCCCTCGTCCTCCCATATCGTCGTCAGCGTCTGCCCGCCCGCCAGGCCGGCCAGCGACAGCGACACCAGGCTGTTGTTCACGCCTAAGCGCGCCGCCTCTTCTTCGGCCAACGACACCTCTATAACCGGTTGGTAGCCGTCGTAGTCGGCGTGCACCCATTGCAAGGTCTCGTGCATACCGGCCATGTGGCGCCGTATCTTCTCGGCCGCGGGCAGCAACGTTTCCAGCCGCTTGCCCTTGAGTTCCACGGCCACGGGGGCTTTGACGGCCTGATAGTCCATCTGTTTGAACCGCAGCCGCGCGTTCGGGAACGCGAACTCATAGCGGCTTTCCAGTTCGGCCAAGATCTGTTCCGTGGCTTTGGTCGAGCGCGTGTTGACCACCAGCTGCGCCATGTGCTTGCCCGGCAACATCGGCTCGTAGGTGGCGTTGAAGCGCGGCGCGCCCGTGCCGATGAAAGCGGTGACCGATGCCACGCGGCGGTCGTCCAGCAACAGCCGGGTCATCGCATCGGCCACCGCTTCGGTCTCATCGAGACCGGCGGCCCCCTCCAACTTGATTTCCACGGCAAAGTAGTCGCGGGCCGCCATCGGCATCATCTGCACGTTGAGCCGCGTGAACAAAAGCACGGCTACGGCGATGGAGACCACGCCCGTGAGCAGCGTCGCGCGCGGGTGGCGGAAACACCAAGCCTCCGCGCGGTTGTATATATTCTGAAGCCCGTCGAAAAAGCGTTTCTGAATGGCCGCCACGCCTTTGGCGGGGCGCGTCGGGTCACCCGTCACGCTGTGGATAAACCGAACTTCCAAAGCCGGCACCACGCACATCGCATAGGCCAGCGACGTCATCAGCGCAATCGTGATGACATAGGGGAAGAGCGCGACAAATTCGCCGAGATAGCCGCTGATAAGCCCCTTGATGGGGAAGAACATCGCGCAGATGGCCGCCGTGGCCATAAACTGCGGCATAAACAGTTCGCGGGCGCTCGCTTCGGCGGCGTGGATGCGCATCTCGTGCCGTTGCGCCTCGCTTTGGGCGGGGCCGTTGGCCAAGGCCGCGTTCTGTTTTCCCAAATGGTTGATATACCCGTCCATCGTGATGATGGCGTCATCCACAATCATGCCCAAGACCACGATGAGCGCGGCCAGCGTCACCGTGTTGAGGTCGATGCCGCAGAGATACATGAACGCCAGTGTCACGGCTATGCAGATGGGCACGCCCGAGCTGGCGATGAGCGCCGAGCGGAACGGAAACAGCATGAGCATGACCGCAATGACCACGAGCATCGAAATCGCCAGGTCGCGCAGGAACGAATACACCGAGTTGCGCACCACTTTGGGCTGGTCGGTGATGCGGTTCATCCGCACGCTCTCCGGCAATGTCAGCTGGAACTCCGCCAACACGGCATCCACATCCTTGCCGAACGCCACGATGTTGTTGTCGGGCCGCATCTCCACCGAAATCACCAAGGCCGTATGCCCGTTGTATTTGACGATGGACGACGGCGCTTTGTAGCGGCGTTCCACGTCGGCCACGTCGCCCATGCGGATAGCGTGTCCGTCGGGCGAGGCGAAAATCAGATGGTCGGCCACGGCCTGTTCGGAGGTCAGGCGGTTTTCGAAATGCAGGGGCGCCTGAATCAGGGCGTTGTCAATGGCGCCGGCCGGCAGTTGCAGGCTGTTGGTCTTATATTGCCAAAGCAGGGCCGCCGGGTTGATGCCGTAGGCCGAAAGCCGCTCCATATCCACGGTCAGCGCGATTTCTTCGGTCTGGTCGCCCAAAACCGCCACCTTGGCCACCTCCGGAATCGTTTTCAGCCGCCGCGACAAGTCCTCGGCATAGCGGCTCATCTCGCGGTAACTCTTGTCGGAAGCCTCCAACGTAATCAACAGGGCCGACACCGCGCTGAATTCGTCCAGCACGCGGACGGCCAAAACGCCGGGCGGCAGCAGGATTTTGCTCTCGTTCAGCTTCAGTTTTATTTTCGACCATACTTCGTTCTTGCGGTCGGCCGGCACCGTGAGGTCGGTGTAAATGTAGCAAAGCCCGTTTTGGGAATAGGCGTAAGTCCGTTCGCGGTCGATTTCCGAAAACGCGAACAGCAGGTCTTCCAACGGTTCGGTCAGTTGCTGTTCCACCTCTTCGGCGTTCGCGCCGGGATAGACGCCCACAATCAACCCCTGTTTGATTTCGAACGTCGGGTATTCGTCCTTGTTCATCAGGAACAGGCCCACGCCGCCCACGCCTATCAGGCAGACCAGCAATAAATAGACAATCTTCTTGTGGAGGATCATCTGCAGGATGAAACCTTGCTTCGCTTTCATAGGGCTTTGATTTCCACGATTGAACCCTCACTGATTTTCCGACGGCCATCGGTAATGACGTCATCGCCCGCGCGCAGCCCCTCCCGGATCAGGATGCCGCTGCCCGAAAAACCGGCGGTACGCACGGCCCGCTTCCGCGCGCGGCCGTTCTCCACCACCCAAACGTAGGTGCCCTGCGCGTCGCGTTCCACGAGTTCGGCGGGCAGTACGAAGCCGCTGTCGGTCAAACGGCGGTCATACACCTTGCAGACCATGCCCGGTTTGAGCACGGCGGCCGAGTCCGACAGTAGGGCCGTGCAGATATAAGTATGCGATACGGTGGAGGCGGAAAGTCCCGTCGTCGCCACACAGGCTTGAAAAATCCGGTCGTCGAGCGCGGGGATAACTATATATACGCTGTCGCCGCTGCGCCAACGGCCTATTTCCTTTTCCGGCACGGGAAAGCGGATTTCCACGTTCGACAGGTCGAGGATGCGCATGACGGGCTGTCCGAACGCCAACTCCACGCCGTCGTCGGCCATGATTTCATCCACCACGCCGTCGAAAGGCGCTTTCAGCCGCCCATCCTGACGCGCTTGGGCCGCCGCTTTTTCCAAGGCTTCGGCCTGATGCAGCGCGGTTTCGGCCTCCACCATCTTGGCGTCCGAAATGCTGCCGCTCTTATGCACCTGCTTGGCGCGGCGGTAGGTGTCGCGGGCGCGTTTGAGCGTGGCGGCGGCCGCGTCGTAACGGCTATCCACGCTTTGCGAAAACGTCTCGGCCACGGTTTGTTCCGCCTGCACGCGCTCGCCCGTCCGGACGCGGATGTTTTTGAGCGTGCCGGGGTAGGGGGCCGTCAGGAGGGCCGATTTGGCCGCCTCCACGTTGCCCACATAGGCGGTCTGCCGCACCACGGCGGTGGGTTCGGCTTCCAATACGCAAACCGGAATCGGTTGCGGCGGTTGCGGTTTATGCTTGAAGTTCAAGGCGGGTTGATCCGTGCAGGCGGTCAGGGATAACAGCAGGCCGAACCAACCGTATGTCCAAAGTCTTTTCATGGGAAAATCCTCTATCGTGCGTTTACTGAAATCTATTCGTTGGCGGTCGCGATGCAATCCACACGGCTTTCCGCAATCACATAGTCGCTCCGGTTGTAGGTGCCGCCGCCCCGGTAGTCGAGCGAGAACACGATGACGTCGTCGTAAAGCCGGCCCGTGCCGCCCGTGGTCACGCTCAGCGTCATTTGGTTGCTACTGCTACTACTGTTGCTGCCGTCGCGGGCCTGCACGAAGCGTTCGTGCGGCGTCGTTTCCAACGTGATTTGGCCGTCTTTGGCCTTGGCGCGGAACGAGAGCGCGTCGCCGCCCAGCAGGTTGACGCTTACCAGCAGGTTATAGCCGTCGGGGTCGTCCTTGATTTCGGAAATGCGCATCTGACCCGATTCGGGCGTAAGCGAAACCGTCAGCGTGTCCGCGCCGAGCCCGCCCGTGGAGGTCTTGTACAGCGTAAGCAGCCCGCTCGTCTTGCTCGAATAGGTGCCCGTAAACTGGCGGACATCCTTGTCACAGGCCGTGCAGAGGGTCAAGAGCGGCCACAACGCCAAGGCCAAGGCAACCGCTTGGCCGGATCTTTTACCGAACATCGTTTTCATTGTCTGAATCCGTTATGTTTACCAAAATACATCTGTAAAAACGCCGTAAATTTAAAAAATTTTAGTCTATCTCCGCAAAAAAGGCTAACTTTGTATTGATTTTTAGGGCCTGACCCTTGCGGGGAAGCCCGTTTTAATACCAAGCATTATGGAAGCATTGAAAGCGACCGCCTATCGTTTGCGGAATGTGGCGACGAACCGTTTGTTCGACGACACCGGATGGATTATCGACGACCCGCAGGCCGACAAACCGGCCTTGGTCCGTGCCGAATACGCGCAGAAACAGTTTCAGCCCAAGGGAAAGGAATACGGCCTGTACCGTTTTGCCGACTGGCTGCCCGTGCAGCGGATGCTCGAGGGCTCGTGCGCGCCGGTCACGTACCGGAGCGAAGGGCTGGCGCGGGCGTTGGGCCTGAAAAACCTCTATATCACGTTCAGCGGCTATTATCCCGAAATCGGCGCGCAGATGACCACCTGCTCGTTCAAGGAGACCGAGGCCTATTCGGTCTGTGGCCGTTTGGGCGCGGACAACGACCGTATCTTGGTGGTGGCTTCGGCCGGCAATACGGCGCGGGCTTTCGCCAAGGTTTGCTCCGAAAACCGTATCCCGCTGTTGTTGAGCGTGCCGGAAGACAATATCGGGGCGCTTTGGTTCGAGAAACCGCTCAACGACTGCGTCAAACTCATCGCGGCGCAAAAGGGCGGCGACTATTTCGACGCCATCCGCATCAGCAACATGGTGCTGTCTTCGCCCCGCTTTTTGGCCGAGGGCGGCGCCAAGAACATCGCGCGGCGCGACGGGATGTCCACCACGGTGCTGTCGGCGGTTGACCATATAGGCCGTATCCCGGACTTCTATTTCCAGGCCGTGGGCAGCGGCACGGGCGCCATCGCGGCTTGGGAAGCCAACCTGCGTCTGATAGCCGACGGCCGTTTCGGCACGCACAAGATGCGCCTCATGGTGTCGCAGAATACGCCGTTTTTGCCCATGTACAAGGCTTGGCAGGCCGACTCGCGCGCGTTGTTGCCCTACGACGACGACCAGGCGCGCCGCGACGCCGAAACCATTTTGGCCAAGGTGCTTTCCAACCGGCAGCCGCCCTACGGCATCGCCGGCGGCCTTTACGACGCGCTCAAAGACACGCAGGGCGACGTGTTGGCGGTCACGAACGAGGAATTGACGGCCGCGCAGCGTCTGTTCGAAGAAACCGAAGGCGTGGATATCTATTCGGCCGCCGGGGTGGCCGTTTCGTCGCTCCAGGCCGCCGTCAAGGCCGGCACGGTGCCCGCCGACGCCACGGTCATGCTCAACGTCACGGGCGGCGGCGAGAAACGCTTCGGCCGCGACAAACAACTCTGGTATCTCAAGCCCGCCATCGTCTTCCCGTTGGACGTCACCGCCGACAAGGTGCTCTCCGACGTGTCGGCCTTGTTCGCCTAAGGTTGCGGCTTTGGCTTAAAAAACGTACTTTTGCCGTACGTTCGGGGTGTAGCGCAGTCCGGTAGCGCACCTGCTTTGGGAGCAGGGAGTCGCAGGTTCGAATCCTGTCACCCCGAC
>CAMWIS010000074.1 GCA_947174375.1 uncultured Bacteroidales bacterium | reverse complement strand
GTGAAATTTTTGTAATGTGATGAGAAAAGGGGGGAAATGAAAAAGCCGCACCCGGCGGGGTGCGGCTTTTCCTACGGATTCGTCAAGGATTAACGAACCACGATTTTGTAGACGGCCTTGCGTGCGTCGGCGCCCGTGAAGTGCAGGAAATAGGTGCCGGGCGTCAGGTCGCCGATTTGGATCTGACCGGCGGCGGGAACGGTGCGCAGCAGACGTCCGCCGAAGTCGAAAATCCGCAGCGTTTCGTATTCGCCCTCCACGTTGAGCCATTCGGTAGCCGGGTTGGGATAAACGTTCAGGGGCAACGCTTGGCTTTGAGCTTCGCTGTCTTCTGTCCCGCTTTCATCAATGTGCCCAAGCTGAACATATATCGCCGCCCTGATTTCCTGCCCGTCGGCATAGACGGCGCCGACCTCGTAGTCGTAGCTGCCGATATAGCCTACCGTATCTGTCCAGGTGAACGAGGTTAGCAAGTCCCCGTTGAGTTTGACCGTCGTTTCCGTAGCGTCATCGGTGCGATAGACGTTGAAACCGAGCAGTTGCAACGGCGCCTTGCCCGATGGTTGGACACGCATGATGCGGCCTTCCAGTTTGGTATGGTCAATCGTACCGTCCGCGTTTTGAGCGGCTTCCAAATCGCGCTTGTGCACGACCAAGGCGCCGAGAAGCCAGCTGCCCGCTATGCCGCCGGCCTGGAGCGTGCTCCAGTTGTCGCCGCCGTCCAACGAAATGAGGTTGCTTTTCCCGTTTACGGTCACGGTGGGGTCAACGCCCAAAACCCCTGGGGCTTCGGCGCTGTATTTCGTGTGGAATCCGACGGCCACTTCCTGCTCCTGATTCATCGGAAACGATTTTGCGAACCAAACCGTCCGCCAGGATCTGGGCGCAATCTGCGGTACTTGCTGACTGTAAACCTGCTCATCGTTGATGTAAACGATGGCTTCATACAAGTCGGGCACCTCGCCGACCATGTATTCCATGCCCACCAGGTAGAGGTCGCGGTAGAGATCCAGGTCGTGTTCTTTCCAACCGATAAGCCCCCAGCATTCGTAAAAATTGTCGAAACCGATGGATTCGCCCTGCACCCCGTTGCAGTATTTCAGCGACAGCGGTTCTTCGAACATGGGCGTTTCCCACGCAACCGTTACCTTGTAAGTATAGTCGCTGTTCCTTTTCTTCGTGCCCGTCAGGCCGAACGGCTCTTTGGCGACCCCTTCGCCGGTCAACGTGATGGAGGCCGTCTTTGCCGCCACACAGCCATCGTCGTAAAGCGCTTCAAGACGATAGTGGTAAGTGCCCAGTCCGGCCACCGCGTCGTCGATGTATTCAAGCCGCATGTCGTTGTTCCAGAAACGGGCGATAGGCGCGTCATCGCGGTAGATATCAAAGCCCACGAGGATGTTGTCGGAGCTATTGGGCATCCACGACAGTACCGGCCAGCGGTTGCTTTCCCTGACCGTGAAGTCGGGGGGCGGACAGGCGCCTTGTTCGGTGACGGTAAGCGTATCGACGGGGGACTTTTCGGAGTCGGCCGCGCCGTTGGCGGATTTGACGGTGACATAATAAGTATATTGACCGGCCTTGTCTATCGTCTCGGCATAACGGCGGGTGGTCATGGGGCCGTCCTTGTTGACCTTGTCGTAGGCACCGCCGTTGACGCTGCGGTACAGGTCGTAGCCTTCTACATTCTCGGCGCTCTCCAATTCCAACAGCATGAAACGCGCGGTAAAATAAGCCAGCTGGAACACCATGCCCAGGGCCGTGGTGCCGTCTTCCAGTTCGCAGACGCTCAATCCGCCCGCCATCGTGCTGGAAGCCAAATTGGCGACCAACAGGGCGTTGCCGTTGTCGGTCAACAGGTTATACAAGGCCGGATCTTCCGTCACCTGAACCGGCCCGGCGATTGGCCGTTGCGTGGCGAAGTCATAAATATATACCTCGTTACGGTAAGGGCCGGTGGCCGACGATACATAGAGACGGTCTTTGTAGTACGCCGCCCCCATGACGTACAGCGAAGTGAAATCGAAAAAGTTTTCCTGATCCAGCACGTAGTCTTTTTCTTCTTCGTCCCACAGGTAGGCGTTGCAGTTGTGGATACCGCCCGCCAGCAAGCCGGGCTTGCCGTCCTTCATATCGGGCACATAGGACAGGTGGTTGGCCGGAATCGGATAGGTCACAAGGATTTGTCCGGTGGCCAAGTCCAATACCTTAACATCTTTAGCCGTACCGCAATACAGCTGGTGTTGGTCTTCGACGTAAACCATCGACACGACGATGCCCAGACCGTCGGGGCGGAGGTTCCCGACCACATCGTTGAAGCGGTCGATGACCGTGATGCCACCGCCCGTATGGCTGCTCGTATAGTAGTTGTCGCCTATCTTGACCGCCGCACGGCCCGCATAAGTCAACATATCGATGTTGGCGATATAGTCCAAGGCCGTGCTGATGTAGGATTTGGAACGGAATTCCGTAACTTCCGGCCGTCCGCCGGTGTAGTCGAACCGCCCCGCGACATTTTTCCCCGGCGTCATGATGTCGTTCTTCGCCAACGCGGCCACCTCGGAAGAAGGTACGCCCCAATAGACGGTCGCGTAACGGTTGTAGTCCAGGCGGTGGGCTATGGCCTGCACCGGGAAGGCTACGCCCGGGCCGACCACCCGGACGGGATTCGAGGCCTGCTTCATGGCCGAACCGTCGCCGTAAACGGCTTCGACATAATACGTATGTTGGCCGGGCGCGACCGTATTGTCGGTATAGGTGTTTTGGGCGGCGGGCAACAGCAAGGTGTTGAGCGGACTTGCTTCGTCATCGCGGTAGATGTTGTAGCCGGTCAACGTGTGTTCGCTGTTCATCGGCTCTTGCCACGTGACATAGGCTTCCTCCTGACCGCGGGCGGCGCGGGCCGAAATCTTGCGGGCGCGCGGCAGGATTTGTGCGTCGCTCAATTCTTGGCAGTAAGGAACCGGAGCCCCTTCTTCGTAGTAGAAACCGACGATGCGTTTGCCGTTGCGGGAAATCTTTATGGGCGTATAGAGGTCAACGCCTTTGCGGACGTCGATGTCGTAATACTCGTAAAGGAAATCGCTCAGTTTGACGAGACCGGAAGTTTTAGTATATACAACCGCCTCGCGCGTGTAAGGGTCGAATTCCATACCGCAATAGCCAATCACGGTGCCATTGTCGGAAACCGCCAAAAAATCCAGGAAATCCCAACTCGGCAGCGGCGCAATCGTGTCGAGTTTGCTGATTTGCTTTTTGGCGCGGTCGTAGTGGACGATAACCCCCTTGGCGTTCGACCGGCTGCCGCCGACAATCAGACTCCCGTCGTAGTTGGCGCCGTAAAACGAACCGAATCCGAACGCGTCATCACTGAAACCGTATTCAGAACCGAAACCGAACGTCTTGATATCGTTCAGGTCGCTGATGTCCCAAAATGCCAATGACCAATTGCTTCTTGCTTTCAGGTTGGTGCTGTGACCGCCGACAATGGCGCCGTCGCCGGAAATACAGTCACCGCGCGAGCCGAAACGCAGTTTATCTTCATCTGACGCCGGCACGGGCCAGGCATAAGGCAAGGCCGACAACTGCAAGCCGGTTTTTCCGTCATGGACGGCGGCGCGGCTCATATGCTTGACCGAACCGCTGGCGGCCGTGTAGGTCTCGCTAATCATCGTCACGAGCCTATTACCGTTTCCCTGCACCGCAAAGACAGACGCCCCGCCGCCCTGCTGGCCTTCCCCGTTGCGCAAAGGATAGGTGGTACCGTTGTAATGGGTAAACCAACCGCCGGCATAATGGTCAGGCGCGACATAGCCCAACAAAGCGCCATCCTCGATAACGACGAGGTCACCGCCGTTTAAATCGTAGGCATAGCCCGCTTCAGCGCCATACGTGCCGCAGATGTAACGGGCATCTTCCGACAGAAATTCCGGGTAACAATACATGGCCTTTTGATGGATAACCATCTTGGCGCCATTGGCCCCGGCAATCTCAATATTGCCCGCCGGGCCGAATTGGGCGTGAAGTCCATAACCGAACGACAACACCGTAGCAATGGTAAATAGTTTTTTCAACATATGCCTATGGGTTAGTTTATTAAAATTCCAACGCCTCATTCAAGAAAGCGTTGAACGGCTGCAACATACGGGTGTATTCCACAATTTTGTCGATGTAGGACAGCTGACCGACGGCGCGGTCCGGCAACGGTTTCATCAGGAAATAATACCGGTATTTGAGCCATTCTATGTCGGAAAAATCCTTGTCGAAACCCTTGGGCGGCATCTTCATCTTGGCTTCTTGGTCCAATTCGCCGAACGTCTTGACAATGGCGGGATCCAACACGATTTTTTTGAAATCCGCACTCCGGAAATAGATGTGCTGACGGATTTTTTTCATCGACTCCGGCTGCAAGCCATACACGCCCGCCCCCACGGCGCAACGCCCCGGCTCGATATGCAGGTAATAGCCCGAAAACTCGCCATGCGCACCGCCCTTGCAGATGAAGATGCCGATATAACGCTTGTAGGGTGTCTTGTCGGGCGAAAAGCGCGTGTCGCGGTAGATGCGGTACATACAGCGTTTGGCCGTCAGCCCCCGCAGCTCGGGGTCGAAATGGGCCATGCGGGCGATACAGGCGTCCGTCATGGCTTCCAAATGCTTTCTCAACCGGTCGTAGCGCGGCTTGTTTTCCGCGAACCATTCGCGGTTGTTGTTCTCGCGCAAATCCTTGATAAACGGCAGGATGTCGGCCTGCAAGGCCGGATCGGGAACCGTGGGCGTTTCGGCAGTCGTTTTCTTCATCGCTTCGGGTTATTTAGTTTTTCTTTCGAATCAGCATCAGGCCGTCCCGCATACGCAACGGCAGGTTCTCCACGTCGGGGTCGGCCTGCACGAGGTCGTTGAAACGGCGCAGGGCCTGCGTGTCTTTGTCGCGGTAGTTTTCGTCCCACACCTTGCCGTTCCACAGGACATTGTCGGCCAACAGCCAGCCGCCCGACGGCAACAGCGCTTTGAGCAGCGGGTAATAGTCGGCGTAGCGCGCCTTGTCGGCATCGAGAAATATCAAATCGAAGGCGGCGCCCTCGCCGGCCAAGCGCGTCAAATGCGCCCCGGCCTCGCCCCACAGCACGTGGATACGGTGGGCATAGGCCGACTCGGCGATATACTTCCGCAGCAGTTCTTCGGTCAGCGGGTCATGCTCTATCGTAAAGACCTCGCCGCCCTCCGCCAGCCCCGCCGCGAGGCAGAGCGTGCCATAGCCCGTAAACGCGCCCACCTCCAATATGCGCTTGGGACGCAGCATCCGGCTGACCATCTCCAAAAAACGGCCCTGGTAGGCACCCGACAGCATACGCGGCGACAGCATACGGACATGGGTCTCGCGGTCAAGCCGCGCCAACAGCGGGTCGGGCGGCGTCGTATGCGCGGCAAGGTAGGCCGCGGCGCGCGGGTCATCCGGGAGTTCAAATTCTTCCATAAGGCATATCCTATATTGTCAGGCCATCAACAGCCGCAGCCATTCGTCCACGGCCACATGGGCGAAATAGTCCTGCAACGGGAGCGTCGCCAAGCGTTCCCGCAACGCGGCCTCCGTCAGCGGACAGCCGACCAAGGCGGCTTCAAAGGCCGCCGTGTCTTTCGTAAAGAAATAGTCGCCGAACACTTTCAATTCCGCGATACACCCTTCCGCCACGCGGCAATGGACTTCTATATTACCGCCCTTTTCGGTGTGCAGGCCCCGGCGGTAGCCATAGGCCGGCGACGAGCCGTAATTCCATTCGTAGGTGCCGTATTTCCGTTCTACCAAGCCGTTGACGGCCGCTTCCTCCTCGGCCGTGAACGGGCGCAAAACGGCCTGCGGGAACATACGCTGCACATGGGTTTCGATGGCGCGGATGAAATCCTCGACCGAAACCGGCCCGGACAGATGTTCGCTGATGTTGGTGATGCGGCTCCGCACCGACTGCACGGCCTTGCCCTCGAACTTGAGCGGGTTTACTTTGAGGCAGGGGCTCATATCGGCGATGTTGCTGCTGAACAACAACGTGCCGTGATGCAGGATGCGGTCTTGCCATACGCCGTTGGCGTTGCCGCTGAACTTGCGGCCGTCGATTGTCAGGTCGTTGCGTCCCTCGAAACGTGCCGCCACACCCATGCCCTGCAATACGTCGAGAATCGGCTGCGTGAATTCGTGGAAATCGGGCATCCGTTCGCGCTCGCCCTGCGCGTCGCAGATGCTACGGACAAACGTAAAGCAGATGTTGCCCAAGTCGTGGAACACGGCGCCGCCGCCCGTCATGCGGCGGATGACCGGAATATGATGCCGCTCCACATAGTCGCGGTCTATTTCGGCCAACGTATTCTGATGCCGCCCCACGATAACGGCCGGCTCGTTGCGCCAAAGCGCGAAACAATCCTCCCGCAGGTGTTTGAGCATGAATTCCTCGGCCGCGATGTTGAAATAGGGGGCGGTTTGGGGACGCTTTAAAATCAGCATATCGTACTTTATTATTATGTTTGTGGGGACGGCAAAAACAAAAAAAGCGGCTTACGTTATCCGTAAACCGCTTTGAGCTGTGACTCCGGAAGGATTCAAACCTTCAACCGCCTGATCCGTAGTCAGGTACTCTATTCAGTTGAGCTACGGAGCCATTCCCTTATTTTCAAGAGGAGTGCAAAAATACACTTTTTTTCAATATTCCGCAACTCCTGCAAAAAAAATCCAAAAAATTTTGACGCGCCTTCTATCCTAGGGCTCGCACACCACCCGCAGGCCGACGACATCGCGCTGTACGTCCGACAGATTCGCGAACCGCCGCGACACCCGGCAGGAATTCTGCTTGAAACGCCAACTGCCGCCCCGCTTTACGCGGAAAGAGCCGGTTTCAGGCCCCTTGGGGTTGTGCGACGGGGAAACGCTGTAATACTTCGGGTCATACCAATCCGAACACCATTCCCATACGTTGCCGCTCATATCGTAAAGCCCCAGGCCGTTCGGCTTCTTTTGACCGACCGGATGCGCCGTCCCTTCGCTGTTGAGACGCCGCCAGGCCACATCCCAGCTGTTGTTGTCACCGCTGTACTTCGTGCCGTCATGATGCCGGCCGCCCCGCGCCGCGTATTCCCATTCCGCCTCCGTCGGCAGACGGTATTTCCGCCCCGAAGCCGCGCTCAGCCGTTCGCAAAACAAAGCGGCCCGTTCCCAACTTACATAGTAGGTCGGATAGTCCGCGCCAACGCCTTCAAACGTATTTGAGGTATCTTCGGCCACCAGACGCGCGAACTCCGCGCCCATCAGCAACATCCACTGCCACTGCGTCACCTCGAATCTCCCGATGTAAAAGTCATCCAACGTGACCGTATGCACCGGATATTCATCAGCATAAGCATCGTTCCCCTGTTCGGGTGTGGCCCCCATCTCGAACGAGCCGCCCCGCACATAAACCATTTGCAGGTTCAAGCCCATCGCGTTTTCCACAAAATCGACGGTATCAAGCGGTTCCACCTCCGGCAAACCCGTTTCGGCTTCAGGCGTCCCTTCCAACACCTCCGCCGGTATCGTCCACGCATACAAAAGCGAACTTCCCAACAGCCAAGCTGCCAGAAGCCAGCCCCAACTCTTAAGTCCTATTTTCGTTTTCACGTGTTTTACTGCAATATACCTATACTGCGCTCCTACGACCGACGGCTTGGAACCGTCGTTTGAAGCCGATAAAGATAGAACTTTTCAAAACAAAATGCAAATCGCCTGTTCTTGTATGCCATGACAACCGAAAGCGTATTGCGGGCTCCGCAACTTTTTTTCATATGTTTTTCGAGGTCGAACGTATATTGATTAACCATACCACCTGTATTATGAAAGACGATTTATTTTACACGCTGGCGCTGACGC
>CAMWIS010000073.1 GCA_947174375.1 uncultured Bacteroidales bacterium | reverse complement strand
GCGGGCCCGCTGTCCTTCTTTAAGTTCGTCTAACGTCATAACAGTCATGCCGTTGCCCCATATTCCCAGCCCTCCGTTCCCGTCCGCCGCCTCCGTTTTGGGGCAAACTCCGGCAAGCAAACAAAGATACACACGCGTGCGCGGGCGCGCAATCCCCACAGTGGGGTATAATGCCCCCTCCCGATACCCAAAAGGTAGCAGTTTTTTGAAAAACCTTATCTTTGTAAAAATCTTATCATGCGTATGCTGCCGCCGAAATGCCGTTTCCGTTCCGCCGAGTGGGTGTTCATCCTGATAGGGTTGGCGGTGGCCGTGCCGTTGATATTTTTTCATCTCGGGCATCTGCCGCTCAGGGTGTGGGATGAGGCGCGGTTGGCTATCAATGGCTACGAAATGCTGCAGAATCACCGCTTTTTCGTCACCACATACGAGGGGGCGCCCGATTTGTGGAACACGAAGCCGCCGCTTTTGATATGGTTGCAAGTCCTTTCGATGCGGTGTTTCGGCGTCAACGAAGTTGCGTTCCGCTTGCCCTCCGCATTCGCCGTATTGCTGACCTGCGTGTTGTTTTACGTCTTTTTGCGGTCGTATCTCAAGAATTTCCATGTCGGCTTCATTCAAAACATGGTGTTGCTGACCGCAACGGGAATTTTTATCGGGCACGCCGGCAAGAGCGGTGACTATGACGCCCTGCTTATGCTCTTGAGCAGTGTTTATTGCCTGTCGTTTTTTCTGTTTCTGGAAAAAGGCCGTGTGGCGGCCAAACGGGCCGGCGGTCATCCGTCAGCCAATTACATATATGCATTCTATGTATTCCTTTCGTTGGCTATTCTGACCAAAAGTGCCGCCGCCTTGTTCTTTTTGCCGGGCTTGTTCCTCTATGCGTTGCTGACGGGAGGTTTGCGGGCGCTCTTGATGAACCGGCATGCATATATCGGTCTGTCAATCCCGCTCGTTTTGGTTGGCGGGTTTTATCTCGGGCGCGAGTTTTTGGAGCCGGGGTATTGGCGTGCCGTTTGGGAAAATGAATTTGGCGGCCGTTTGCTGACGGTTATCGAAGGGCATCGCGAGCCGATATGGTTTTATATCAAGAACCTTTATGATACCCGTTTCAGTTATTGGTTTTTCATGGCAATGGGCGGTGCGGTATTCGGTCTATGGGGTTCCGATAAACGTATATACAGACTGACATTGTTTTCCGTCGTTTTGTCCGGCAGTTATCTGCTGTTGATTTCGTTGGCGCAGACCAAATTGTATTGGTACGATCTGCCGCTTTATCCTTTTTTGAGTATATTGGCTGCTATTTTCATCTTCGGCATATTCGAAGCCTTTCGGAAGAATGTCGGGATATGGGCCGCCTATGTATCGCTGCTTTGTCTGCTGACGCCGGCGGTGTTGCGGATATATCAAGCCGCTTACATACCGCGCGAGACGTCCGATTGGGAGGTGGGTACACATATCAAGACGCGTTATTTGCGGAATATGTTGCGGCATCCCGAAAATATATTGAAAGAGCGGCGATATGTGGTTGTCAATGACTCTTATCATGCGCACCATCTGTTTTACATCTATCTGTTACGCGACCAAGGTTATCCGGTGACGTTGGAACGGCGCGGGAACCTGCTTCCCGGCGATATCGTGCTTTGCGACAATGCAGAGACCGCAGCGTTCTTGCGGCAGCATTTTGAATTTGAATTATTGCAGAAAGACGGTGTATTGGAAATCTATGATTTGAAAGCGGCGGCCGGGGCTTGCCCGTCGGGTCGTTCCGAATAAAACCGAAAAATGGAGCAAAACGTTATGGATATTTCCGTTGTCATTCCGATTTATAACGAGGCCGAGAATCTGGAAACCCTGCATCGGCGTTTGACCGAGAGCGTTTCCGCGTTGACGGCGGATTACGAATTGATATTTGTCAACGACGGTAGCCGCGACGATTCGTTGCCACGGTTGCGGATGTTGGCGGCGGCCGACCCGCACGTGTTCTATGTCAATTTCAGCCGGAATTTCGGCCATCAGATTGCCGTGACGGCCGGACTGGATTACGCCCGTGGACAAGCCGTCGTCATTATTGACGGCGATTTGCAGGATCCGCCTGAGTTGATACCGGAACTGTACCGTAAATACCGGGAGGGCTACGAGGTGGTCTATGCGCAGCGGGAAAAGCGGAAGGGCGAGAGTTGGTTCAAAAAGGCGACGGCCAAATGGTTTTACCGTATCTTGCGGCGGATTACAAACATCCAGATCCCGGTCGATACGGGCGATTTCAGACTGATAGACCGCAAGGTGGTGGATTGCTTGAAGCGGATGCCGGAGAAAAACAAGTTTCTGCGCGGGCAAATCGCTTGGATTGGCTTCCGTCAGGCGGCGGTGATGTTTGAACGTCAGGAACGTTTGCATGGCAAGACAGGCTATCCGTTCGCCAAAATGCTGAAATTCGCGTTGGACGGCATTACGGGCTTCTCCGACAAGCCTTTGGCTTGGGTAACGAAAGCCGGTTTCTGCATTTCGGCCCTCTCGTTCGTCATTATCCTCTATGCGCTCTGTTCGCATTTCATTTTCAAACAGACCGTTTCGGGCTGGACGTCCATCATCGTGAGCAGTATGTTCCTCGGTGGCATCCAGCTGTTCTCGCTCGGCATCATCGGCGAGTATGTGAACCGTATCAACAAAAACGTGCTGAACAGACCGCTTTATATTGTGGAAAGTACGAACGCGGAAACGGACGGTTTTTAAAAAAGCGCGATTTTGGTTATATTTGCGAAAAGGAAAAATACAGCAACATGGATTTATCATTGATTTTTACGATTCCGGGCAAGCCGGGCTTGTTCAAACTCGTAAGCCAAAGCAAGAACAGCGCCGTGGTGGAGGCGTTGGCCGACGGCAAGCGGATGCCGATGTTCAACCTCAATCAGGTGAGTTCGTTGGCGGAAATCGCCATCTACACCTATCAGAAAGAGGTGGCGTTGACGGAGGTGTTCCGTGCCATTTACAAGAAAGAGAACGGCGGTCAGGCGTTGAGCCACAAGGCCGACGCGGCCGACCTGAAAAAATGGTTCGAGGAAGTGTTGCCCGAATACGACCGCGAGCGGGTTTACGACTCCAACATCCGCAAGGTGGCGCAGTGGTATAACATCCTGCAAGAAAAGGGCTTGGTGGATTTGGAACTGTCCGAACGCGAGAAGGCCGAAGCCGGAGAGGCGGCTGAACAGCCCGCCGAAGCGCCGGTAGAAAAACCCGCCAAGGCGCCGGCCAAACCCAAAGAGCCGAAAGAACCCAAAGACCCGAAGGCGCCCAAGGCCGCCAAGGCGGAAAAAGCGGAGAAACCGGCTGCCGAAAAGGCCGCCAAGCCGGCCGCCAAAAAGACGGCTGCCAAACCCGCGGCCAAGAAAACCGACAAATAATGGACACGCAGACAAAACGGGCGGACGTCGCCTTTACCGTGGTCGAAAACCGTCGGCTGCACCCGCGCTTCGTGCGTTTGACGTTGCAGGCGGCGGACGGCTTGCAGCCGGCGCAAGCCGGACAGTTCGTGCAGGTGCGCGTGCCTTCGTCCCTGCACAGCTTTTTGCGCGTGCCCATTTCGTTGCATGAAATCGACGCGGCGCAGGGGCGTATCGCGCTGCTGATACAGGAGGTGGGCGAAGGCTCGCGCTGGCTCTCGTCCCGTGCGGCGGGCGACCGCCTGGACGTGCTCTACCCGCTGGGCACCGGCTTCCGCCGGCCCGCTTCGGCCGAGGCCTCGCTGCTGCTGGTCGGCGGCGGTTGCGGCATGGCGCCGCTATACGGCCTGCTCAAACAGCTTAAACAAGGCCCCAAGCCGCACGCAGGCCGTATCGCGTTCCTGACGGGCGCGAGAACCGCCGCCGACCTGCTCATGCAGGATGAAATCGCCGCGCTGGGGGCTGAGGCCTACGCCTGCACCGAAGACGGTTCCGCCGGCGAGAAGGGCCTTGTGACCGTGCATCCGGTCTTGCAGGAGGGCGCGTTCGACCAAGTATATACCTGCGGCCCCACGCCCATGATGAAGGCCGTCGCCGCCGTGGCGCAGGCCAAGCGCGTGCCGTGTCAGGTGTCGTTGGAAAACAAGATGGCTTGCGGCATAGGCGCCTGCCTCTGCTGCGTCACGCCCGACAAAGACCAGCATCACCGTTGCGTCTGCACGGAAGGGCCGGTATTCGACGCCGACATCCTGGGCTGGTAGTCAAAAAGGACAAAACAATGAGCAAACTCAACTTACAGACCGATATAGGCCGGCTTACGCTTAAAAATCCGGTCATGACGGCTTCCGGCACGTTCGGCTACGGCTTGGAATACGCCGACTTCTGCCATCTCAACGCGCTGGGCGGCATGGTGCTCAAAGGCACGACGCTGCACCCGCGCGAGGGCAACCCCTATCCGCGCATGGCCGAAACGCCGGCCGGTATGCTCAACGCCGTCGGCTTGCAGAACAAGGGCGTCAAGACGCTGATAAAAGACCTGTTGCCGCCGCTTGAGGCGCACTTAAAGGCCGCCGAAGCCGCCGACAAAACCGGTCTGCCCACGCGCATCCTCGTCAACCTGTCGGGTTCCACGGTCGAAGACTACGTGGAGGCGGCCACTTTGCTCGATGCGGCCGAAGCCGTTTCGGGCGTCGAACTTAATATCTCCTGTCCCAATGTCAAGCAGGGCGGCATGGCGTTCGGCACGCGCCCCGATACGGCGGCTGAGGTCGTGTCGGCCGTGCGCAAGGCCTACCGTGGCCCGTTGCTCGTCAAGCTCTCGCCCAACGTCACCGACATCGCCGAGATGGCGCGTGCCGTGGAGGGCGCCGGTGCCGACGGCGTCGCGCTCATCAATACGCTCTTGGGCATGGAGGTCGATATCGAGAAGGCCAAGCCGGTGCTGTCCACGATAACGGGCGGCTTGTCCGGCCCCTGTGTGCGGCCCGTGGCGCTGCGCATGGTATGGCAGGTGGCCAAGGCCGTCAAAATCCCCGTCGTGGGCATGGGCGGCATCGTCGATGCGCGCGACGCCATCGCGTTTTTAATGGTGGGGGCGTCGGCCGTCGAGGTCGGCACCGCCAATTTCGAAGATCCGGCTTCGGCCGAAAAAATAGCGGCCGGCATCGCCGCCTATATGGAACGTAAAGGCATTGCCGACGTGCGGTCGCTCATAGGTGTTATATGAGGAAAAAGAGAAATGCAAGCAAGCCTGGCCGAGGCAAGAAGCAAACGGCAGTTGAACCCCGCAAAGCGAACCATCGCGGCGGTCGCGGCAAAAAACGCGATAACGACCGCCACCGCCATATTCCCGAAAGCCTGCGCCAATACGTAACGGGCAAGGTCGATATGAAATCGTCGGGCAAGGCCTATCTGTTGCCCGATAACAAGGAAATCGAAGACGTCTTTATCGCCGCCAACCATACCAAACACGCCATGGACGGCGACCACGTGCGCGTGCTGTTGTTCCCGCGCCGGGGGTCGGTGGGCAAGTTGGAGGGGCAGATCGTCGAAATCCTGCAACGCAACAAGAACTACATCGTAGGCATCGTCACGCGCAGCGGCGCGTATTATTTCCTTGAACCCGACAACCCGTCCGTGCCCGTCGATATCTTCCTGCCGGCCGACACGCTCAAAGAGGCTAAGCCCGGCGAAAAAGTCGTCGTGCGGATTGTCGATTGGCCGCCGCATCTCAACAACCCCGTCGGCGAGGTCATCGCCGTGCTGGGTAAACCGGGCGACAACACGGTGGAGATGCAGTCCATCCTGGCCGACTACAATTTCCCGCTGTCTTACCCGGCGGCCGCCGAAGCGGAAGCCGCCAAGATGAAAGACGAGGTGACGGCCGCCGACCTGAAGCAACGGCGCGATTTCAGAAACATATATACCTGTACGATAGACCCCGTCGATGCCAAGGATTACGACGACGCGCTGTCGTTCCGCCGCCTCGACGACGGTCAGGTGGAAGTGGGCGTGCATATCGCCGACGTCTCGCATTTCGTCAAGCCGGGTTCGGCCATCGACCAGGAGGCCTACGACCGCGCCACGTCGGTCTATCTCGTGGACCGCACCATCGCGATGCTGCCCGAACGGCTGAGCAACGACCTCTGTTCGCTCCGCGCCGATGTGGAGCGTTTCACGTTCTCGGCGGTTTTCACGATGAAGCCCGAAACGGCCGAAGTCACCGATTTTTGGTTCGGCAAGGGCGTTATCCGCTCCGACCGCCGTTTCGCCTACGAACAGGTGCAGGCGGTGCTGGAGGCCGAAGGTTTCGCCACCCCCTCCGCTTCGGCGGTCAAGGTGTCCGCGCCCGAACCCGCGCTCACGGCCTCCGAAATCAAGGCTTTGACGGCCCTGTTCGCCCTCTCGCAAAAACTCAAGGACGCGCGTTACGCCAAGGGCGCCATCAATTTCCATTCGCAGGAAGTCCGCTTCCGGCTCGATCCGGTTACGGCCAAGCCGTTGAGCGTCTATGTCAAGGAGCAGAAAGAGGCCAATTTCTTAGTCGAAGAATTCATGCTGTTGGCCAACCGCTACGTGGCCGAATGGGCGGGCAAGCGCCGCAAGGCGTTCGTCTATCGCGTCCACGACGAACCCAACCCCGAAAAGCTCAACACGTTCGTGGAGTTCGTCCGCAAGTTGGGCTACAAGATGAACACGCGCAGCCGTTCGGGCCTCGTCAAGTCGTTCAATACGCTGTTGAACCAGGTGGTGGGCAAGGCCGAGCAGAACATGATAGAGACGATTTCGGTGCGCACGATGGCCAAGGCCTACTATTCCACGAACAATATCGGCCACTACGGGCTGGCGTTCAAGTACTATACGCATTTTACGTCGCCCATCCGCCGCTATCCCGACCTGATGGTGCACCGCTTGCTGGCCCATTATCTCGGGCAGGCCGACGCCAAGGGCGCGGCGCCCGATGTCGCCACGCTGGAAGAACGCTGCGAGCACAGCTCCGAGATGGAACGCCGCGCCGCTGAGGCCGAACGCGCTTCGGTCAAGTACAAGCAGGCCGAGTACCTGTCCGACAAGGTGGGCGAATATTTCTACGGATTGGTGTCGGGCGTCAGCAAATGGGGCATCTACGTGGCCTTGGAAGGCAACTATTGCGAGGGCATGGTGCCGCTGCGTAGCCTGACCGACGACTTTTACGAACTCGACGAGGAGAACTACCGCGTGGTCGGCGTCCGCACCGGACAGTCCTATAAATTGGGCGACCGCGTTAAGATCCGCGTCGATTCCGTCGATATGAACAAGAAGCAGATGAATTTCTCTTTCTGAAAGGATTGCTTTTTAGAAAAAAAATGCTACCTTTGCAGTCCATTTTTGCGGCGGAGACTACACGGTTCGCCCGTAAAAAGCGACTTAAAGTACGGATAATTAACTATTTGAAAAACGAGAGATTATGAAACGCACATTTCAGCCCTCCAAGAGAAAGCGCATCAATAAACACGGCTTCAGAGAAAGAATGTCCACGGCCAACGGTCGTCGCGTATTGGCCGCCCGTCGTGCCAAGGGCCGGAAACGTTTGACCGTTTCGGACGAACGATAGTCCGTTCGTACTGAGCGTATTGACGTCATAGGTCTGTCCGAGCCGCCGGTGGCCCGCGTTCCGCATAGGGACAGGGTGCGGGGGGAGCGGTCCGACTTGAAACATAGCAAGGGCGTTGTTCCATACGGAGCGACGCCCTTTCGTTTTATCCCGATCGAACGTTGCCTTGCCTATGGTTTTTTGTTTCCGAAATGCTTATATTTGCATATTCGGGAATTTCCTTATGGTTGAACCCTATAAATCGAACATATAACATGATGCAGATGAAACGAATCGTGGCCCTGCGGCCGGTACTCGTCATCGGTTGTGTGCTGGCCATGCTGGCGGGGCGTGTATCCGCCGCCGAACCGACGGCCAACCCGCTTTCCGTCAAGAAAAATATCGCCAATACGTGGCAATTGAAAGCTTCGACTTTCGACGGCATGACCGTCAAAATGACCCTGGGGCAGATCAGTGACGTGCGCACGGTGGATGTGCCGGAACACGGCCAATTCCTGTCCTTGGCCATTGACGGCTATGTGCCGATGGGTAAGGT
>CAMWIS010000072.1 GCA_947174375.1 uncultured Bacteroidales bacterium | reverse complement strand
GAGACGGAGCCGCCGCTCGTGGTGCTGGCCATAGACGCTTCGGCTTCGAGGCGGGGCGCGTGGGGCGATTCGGCGGCACGGGCCGGGGCTTTGGCCATTGTGGCCGCCGAATCGCAGGCCGCCACGGGGCCGAAGGCCGAGTGGCGGCCCTGTGCCTTCGGCACGCACACGCGCCGTTTGGCCGCGGGGCGGGATGCGGCGGCCGCTTGGACGGAGGCCGTGGCTTTCGACGACGCCTATACCGACTTTTCGGACGTGCTCTCCCACGGCGCCCGCTGGCTCGAAGGCCGCAATGGGGCGGTCATCCTGCTGAGCGACGGCCATTACAACCACGGGGCGGATCCGTTGGAAACCGTAGTCGCCGCGCCCGTATTCACCATCTGCACGGGCGATACGACGGCGGCCGACGACTGGTATATCGCGCGTTGGGAGCAGAACGCCTATACGTACCGCGGCGCGGAGTTCCCGCTCAAAGTGTATGTGGGCTATCGCGATGCGTCGGGCGGCGCCTGGCGCGATGGGGCGGGCGCATGGCCGCAGTTGGAAATCCGGCAGGACGGCCGGCTGTTGCTGCGCGAGCGCGTGGATGCGGCCGCCCTCGCTTCGGGCATGGAACTCTATCTGCCGGCGACGGATACGGGCCTTCAGGTTTATGAAATGTGTCTGACGGGCGCGGCGGATGAACGGCATACCGACAATAACCGCCGCACGTTTTATATACAGGTGTTGAACGAGAAAACGAGCGTGCGCGTGCTGACCGCCGAGACGCATCCGGACGTGGGCGCCATCCGCCGCGCGCTCTCGGGCGACGGCCGCCATGAACTGACGGTGCATCCGTTTTCGCCCGCCTTGTTCGACAGTCTTTCGGCCGACCTGTGGGTGCTTTACGGTTGCCCGACGGCGGCCGACGGCCTGAATCCGGCGGCCATGCAGGCCTTGCAGCGGCTGGTGCGGGAAAAGCCCGTCTGGTTCGTCCTTACGCCGCAGACGTCGGCGTCGGCATTCAACCGCCTCAACACCGGCCTGGAACTGCCGTTGCACCCCGTGTTCGCCGAGGTGGGGGCGGCCTATCGGCGCGATTTCAGCGACTTCCGCGTGGAGGGTGCGGCCCTCGTGGGCCAACTGCCGCCCCTGTATGCGCCGCTCGGCTTGGAGACGGCGCAGGGCTCAACGTTGCTGTACGGGCGGGTGGCGCAGTTGGAAACGTCGGCGCCGCTTTGGTGGTTCAACCTGCAGGGAGGCCGCCGCATCGGCGTGCTGACGGGGCAGGGGCTTTGGCGTTGGCGGCTTTGGGAACAGTCCGAAACCGGCAACAGTCGCCTTTTCGATGGCTTGATACGGCAGAGCGTCCGCCTGTTGGCCGTTCGGGAAGTGGCCGAAGCCTTGCAGGTGCAGGCGGAACCGTTTTACGGGCAGGGGATGCCCGTTGAGATGCAGGCGAGTCTGTACGATGCGGGCGGCTGGGGCGTGCAGGATGCCGACGTGCAGGCGGAGTTGCGCGACAGCAGCGGCCAGGTCTATCGGCTGGCGTTTGTTCCGACCGGCGGCGCGTATCGGCTTTCGGCCGACTTTCTGCCGCCCGGCCCCTATACCTATACCGTTGCGGCCACGTATGGCGACAGGACGGCGCGGCGGCAGGGCTATTTCCGCGTGGGGGCGGCTTCGGTCGAACAGCCCGACCTGCCGGCCGACAGGGACGGGATGCGGCGTTTGGCCGCGCATTACGGCGGCACGGCCTATGATTGGGACGGGCACGACCGCGCACAGTTGCGGCGCATCCTGCGGCACATCAACCGACAGTTGGCGGAGAACGCCGCGCTGCAACCGCAGACGCACGTGCGTACCGAAAGCCGGCCGCTCAATCAAAGCTTATGGTGGTTATTGGGAATCTTGACCCTGATGGGCGCGGAATATGCGCTACGCCGCCTTTATGCCGTAGCGTAGGCTGCGGCTCAGCCGTTTTCGGAGAAAGGCCAATGCGGTGAAGTAGAGCGCGACGCCGCCTAAGGCCGCACCGCCCATCAACAGTTCGTTCCGCGTAAAATACGACAATCCGAACATAAGGCCGACGAGGCAGACGAACGGCAGGACGTAGGCCAAGGCCACGGCCTTGAAGCCGTTTTTCTCGCTGATGACCAAAATGGCCCGTTGGCCGACCGCATAGGATTCATCGGCCGGGTATTCCACCGTCCATTCCTTGTCTTGGCTTTCCTGCATGGCGCAGGCTTTGCGTGCCGAGCAACCGGCGCACGCGCTTTGCGAAACGAGGTGCACGCGCAGCGTATGTCGGGTCGGGTCAACCGATAAGATACTGACTTCGTGTTCTATCATGACAGCGTGGGCAAATCGGGATGTTGGAAATAGGGTTTGAGCAGGTCTTCGCCGAGGCGGAGCGAGGCCGCCATCCATTGCACGAGGACGCGGCGGTAGGTTTGGGGTTTGAGCGGCAAGAGTTGCGGATGCCGTCTTTCCATTTCGGGGCGCAGGTAGTGCAGGCAGAGCGCGGCGGCCACCGAGATATTGAAACTCTTCGTAAAGCCGTACATTGGGATGTAGGTGCGGATGTCGGCCGCCTCTATGGCGGTTTGGCTCAGCCCCGTCAGTTCGGTGCCGAACGCCAGGGCCAGGGGGGTGGAGAGATCGAGTTCCTGGATGGGCACGGCGTCTTCCGTCCAGCACGTGGCCGCGATACGGTAGCCCCGTTTCCGGAGCAAGGCGTAATGCGCCAGCGTATTGTCGGCGCAGGTGTCTTCGCCCGGCGCATAGTGGAGGTCGAGCCATTTGTCGGCGCCCATGACCACCTGCGGCGATACGTCGTAGCGGTGGTCTTTCTCCACGATATAGACGGATTGCAGGCCGATGGCTTCGGCGGTCCGGAGCACCGCGCTGGCGTTCTGCGGCTGATAGACGTTCTCGATAAGCACGGTCAGCGCCTGGGTGCGTCGCGACAGCACCTGTTCCATCTTTTGCAGGCGGTCGTCCTTAATCAGCGGCTTGAGCTGTGCGACGACGGCTTCCTGCAAGGCGTCGGGCGCCTGTTCCAACCGTAATAGGAAGTTGGCCAGCGGGGTGGGATGATCTCTGAAAATCATGGCAATAAAAAAAGGAGACGCCGTTGTGACGCCTCCTTTTTCAATCGGAAACTACGTTGATTATTTTACGTGTTTCGTCAGACCGGCGCCAGCCTTGAATTTGATCACCTTCTTGGCAGCGATCTTGATTTCCTTGCCGGTACGCGGGTTGCGGCCTTTGCGGGCGGCACGTTTGCTAACGCTGAAAGAACCGAAACCGATCAAAGAGATACGGTCGCCTTTCTTCAGGGCATCGGCCAACGTAGCGGTGAAAGCGTCCAGGGCTTTCTTGCTGTCAGCTTTCGACAATTTGGCTTTCGCAGCCATCGCATCGATCAATTCTGCTTTGTTCATGGTTGAAAAGTTTTATAAGGTTGATTAATGTTTTTTAAAAGTGTTTGTTGCAACACTCACGATGCAAAGGTACAAGTAATTTCGTTATAAACAAGCATCCTTTGCGGCGAATGTGGCGTTTAACGGGCGGTTTGGCGGTCGGCTCCGGACGGAAAAACGAAACGGCCCGTTTCCGGGAAGCGGAAGCCCCTCAAAAACTCTTCTATTGTAAGTGTCTTTTTACCAGGTATTTGTATCGTGTCTATTGCGATGCATTCGCCATTTCCACACGCAATATTCAGAAAATGACGGCCGTCCGTGAAAATTTGTCCCTGTTGATAACTTGTTAGTAATTTGTCAATAATTTTTACCTCGAAGATTTTGAAAGGGATGGAAATGCCGTTTTCGGGGTCGGAAAACAGCGCGATGGCGGCGGGGTAAGGGCTGAGGGCGCGCACCTGCAACAAGAGTTTTTCGGCCGGAAGACGCCAGTCGAGGTAACAGTCTTCCTTGAAGATTTTGGGGGCGACGGGCAGGGGGGCGGCCGTGGCCTCCGCCTGGGGGCGTCCGCGCAGGGTGCCGGCCAACAGGCCTTTGGCCGTGGCCACGACCATGGGGCCGCCGGCCGTCATCAGCTTGTCGTGCAGGCTGCCGGCGTTGTCGTCGGGCGTGATGGGGATGCGCTCCTGCATCAGCAACGCGCCCGTATCCATGTGTTCGTCCAGCAGGAAGGTCGTGATGCCGGTTTCGGTTTCGCCGTTCCAGATGGCGCGTTGGATGGGGGCGGCGCCGCGGTAACGCGGCAGGAGCGAGGCGTGCAGGTTGAACGTACCGAGCGGCGGCATCCCCCACACCTCCTTGGGCAGCATACGGAACGCCACGACGATGAACAGGTCGGCGCGGTAGGCGGCCAAGGCCGTCAGGAAATCGGGGGCTTTGAGTCTTTCCGGTTGCAGGACGGGCAGGCCCTGCGCCTCGGCATACGTCTTGACGGGCGAGGCCTGTACTTTGCGGCCACGGCCGATGGGCTTGTCGGGCACCGTGACGACGGCGCAGACCGGCAGTCCCGCTTCGCAGAGCGACTGCAGGCAGTGGCAGGCGAATTCGGGCGTACCCATAAAGACGATGCGGGGGGATGCGGCCTTGGCCGCCATATCGGATTCAGACATCATACTATAATATATGTAGGTATAAACAAATTAGCGACTGCCGCAGTTGCAACAATCGCTATAAAACGGTCGGGCCGTCTGTCGGAGCGTTTCTTCAACCGCTATGCGTTCAGCGTACCGGTCTGCTTGAAGAAAGCGGCCATCTTGATGGCGGTGACGGCGGCTTCCACGCCTTTGTTGCCCAACGCGCCGCCGCTGCGGGCTTCGGCCTGCGCCTGGTTCTGCGTCGTCAGCACGCCGAAAATGACCGGAAGCCGGTATTGAATCCCCACTTGGGTCAGGCCGTTGGCGACCGCCTCGCAGATGAAGTCGAAATGCCGCGTCTCACCCTGAATGACGCACCCTAAGCAGATGACGGCGTCGAACGCCTTGCGGGCGGCTAACTGGCCCGCCGCCGACGACAGCTCGAAACTGCCCGGCACATGGAAGACCTCGATGGTCTCCGCGCCGTGTTTGGTCAACGTATCCACGCAACCTTGCGCCAAAGCGTTCGTAATGGCCGTATTCCATTCGGAAACGACGACGGCGAAGCGGTAGGGCGCGGCCGAGGGAACGGTCTCCGGTTCGTAAACCGAGAGCGGATGCAGGGCGGTGGCCATTGGATTAGCGGGCGTTCATGCGGGCTTCCGCACGCGCGATGTATTTGTCGCATTCGGCCGCTTCCTGCGATTGCGGGAAGTCGTTGCGCAACGATTTGTAATAGGTGAGCGCCTGTTTGTAGTCGCCGAGCTTTTCGCAGGCGAAAGCGGCTCTCAGCATCGCCATGGGCGTGGTTTGGACGTTACGGTGTTTGCCGGCCGCCTGCTTGTAGTATTTGAGCGCTTCCGCGTCCTGACCCAGTTCCAGATAGGCATCGCCGATGGCCTGTTTGGAAAGCGTGTAGAGAATCGGGTCTTTCTTGGCGTTGAATTTCTTGAGTTGGGCGATGGCGTCTTCGAACTGACCGCCGCGCAGATAGGCCATACCGGCATAGTAACGCGCCACGTTGGCCGTCGCGGTCATGCCGTACTGGTCGATGATGTCGAGGAAGCCGAGGTGCGCGCCGTTGCCGTTCAAGGCCACCTGCAACGAGTCGGCCTCGAAATAGCGTTCGGCATGGAAGATTTCCGCCGCCGCTTCTTTCTGACGCGGTTCCACATACAGGTAACGGACGGCGAAATAACCGGCCACCAGTACGATGATACCGATGCAGATGTATAAAATCAGTTTTTGGTTCTTCTCGAAAAACATTTCCGTTTTGGACAGGACGTTTTCAACGCCTTCCACGGGGTTCTTTTCTTCCATGTTGTTAGCCATAGCCGTTTATGTATTAGGGCGCAAAGGTAACAAAAAAAAACGAGTGTTGGAAGCCTATGGAATATTTTTACTATTTTTGGGAGGGGCTAAGGGCATACAGCGCCCCGCCCGCTAAAAATATTGAAGATGGAGACATTCGACAGCAAGCAGATTTTGACGTTGGAGCGCACGCAAGAGGCGGATCAGGCCGCCTGGCCGCAGTCGGTGGAGGCCCCGTCGGCCCAATACGCCGCCAAGTGGATAGACACGCATACGCATCACTACGACCTGCCCACGCGGGAAGAGCGGCAGGCGTGCTGGCAGCGGGCGGTGGACGCCGGCGTGACGCGCATGATACAGGGGGGCGTGGACCGGCAGTCGATTGCGCCCATCGCGCGTTTCTGCGCCGAGCATCCGGGCAGCGTGTCCGCGACCATCGGCCTGCATCCGACCGAGGTGTTCGACAACTATGAGGTGGAACTCGAATTGATGGAGTCCATTTTGAATTGCGGGCTGGCGAGCGTTTGGCCGGCGGTGACGGATGCGCCGGGCGGGAAAGCGCCGGACGTCCGTTATGTGGGCATAGGCGAAGTCGGCTTGGATTTCTATCACGACCGCCGTTACGAGAAAGAGCAGGTGGCGGCGTTCCGGCGGCAGATCGAATGGGCGCGTGAATACAGCCTGCCGCTCGTGTTGCATATCCGTTCGGCCTTTGAGGAGGCCTGCAAGATATTGAAGGAGGAACAGGACGGTTGTCTGCGCGGCGTGTTCCATTGTTTCGGCGGCAGCGTGGAGCAGGCCCGCCGCGCCATCGACCTCGGCTTCCATTTGGGCATAGGCGGCGTGCTGACGTTCAAGAACGCGCATTTGGCCGAAACCGTGGCCGAAGTGGATTTGCAACATATCGTGTTGGAGACCGACGCGCCATATCTGGCGCCGCATCCGTATCGCGGTCAGCCCAACGAGAGCCGCTATATCCCGCTCATCGGGCAGAAGCTGGCCGACATCAAGGGGTGTTCCGTGGCGCACGTGGCGGCCGTCACCACCCGCAACGCCATGAAACTGTTTGGACTGTAATGTCTGCATCCCGCTGACGGTATCGCGTATCCCGCTCGCTCTGGCCCGCGCCCGTTTCGCCGCGGTCGCTCCCTTCCGAAACCGCAACTGAAAGTTGCTGGGTTTCTTCAGGGACGCCGTCGGCTTATCGCCCAACGCGCGTAAGCAAAAAGCGTTGGCGGGACTCGTGGGGTAACGTCCGAAAAGGTAGCAAAAACCGCCTTCCAGGCACCTCCCTTCGTTTTGTTGAAAACTTTTTGAAAAAAGTTGCCGAAAAATTTTGGTTTTGTAATATATATAGTATATTAGCGGCTTGAAAGTTTGTGCAAGGTAAGCGCAGAGCCGAACTTGTTCGAGCTATGCCGAACCGCCGCCGAACTTCATTAAAAATGAGCGAAGCGGAAGTTTTAATAATAAAAAAATAGTTGTTATGAAAAGACTGATTTATATGAGTATGGGCTTGCTCCTGTGTCTGTCGGCGGCCGTATTGACCGGTTGCGACGAGAATAACAAGGATAAGGACGAAGCGACGGAACCCGTGCCGGTTCCGGTCCCCGCACCGGAAATAGCGATGGTGTATGTGGAAGGCGGCACGTTCTCGATGGGGTTGACGCCGGAACAGGGGCGGATACAAGATTCTTACGATAAGTTTTTGAAACCGGTGCATTGGGTGACGTTGGACGGCTTCTATATCGGCAAGTACGAGGTGACGCAGGCGCAGTGGACGGCCGTGATGGGGACGTCGGTGGTACAGCAGCGTGACTCGACGGATCCGGACAGGGGATTGTACGGCGTGGGCGATCAGTATCCGATGTATTATGTGAATTGGGACGAAGCGCAGGCTTTCTGTCAGAAACTGAGCGAAATGACGGGTAAGACGTATCGTCTGCCGACGGAGGCGGAATGGGAATACGCGGCGCGCGGCGGCCATAAGGCGGACAGCACGAAGTATGCGGGGAGCGACAGCGTCGATGCGGTGTCGTGGTATTATAATAACAGTTACGAACTCGGGGAGCAGCATCCCGATTATGGTACGCACACGGTGGGGCTGAAGCAGCCGAACGGCCTTGGCTTATACGATATGGGCGGCAACGTGTGGGAATGGTGCTCGGACTGGTACAGTGACGATTATTACGCGCAATCGCCCTCCGCCAATCCGCAGGGGCCGTCCGACGGTACTTTCCGCGTGTGCCGCGGGGGAAGCTGGAACTTCCACAAGGCGTCTTGCCAAGTGGCGTTCCGGAGCAGCGGTACCCC
>CAMWIS010000071.1 GCA_947174375.1 uncultured Bacteroidales bacterium | reverse complement strand
TGGGCAGTATCGCGCAGGCCTACGAACGTCTCGGCTGGGATTACGACGCGTCCAAGCTGCGCATCGGCCCGCTGTTGCCGGACATCATCGCCGCGATTTCCCCGCAGTTGGATGCGGCGCAGCGGCAGACCGTGGCGCAGACGTTCCGCGCGTTCTATACGGCCGGCAAATATAGCCGCACCGAGTTGTTTGCGGGCGTGCGTCCGTTTATGGAACGGTTGGCGGCGCAGGGCAAGACGCTCTACCTGGCCACGAACAAACCGCGTAAATCGACGCTCGAGGTGCTGGACGTCCTGGGCATCAAGGATTGTTTCCGATATATAGGCACGCCCGATTTCGACGGCGACCATCTGCCCAAACCCGAAGTGCTGAAAGCGATGGTCAAGATGTTCGACATTGACCCCGCGCAGGCCGTCATGGTGGGTGATACGGTGCCCGACATCGAGGCCGGCCGCTATGCCGGCATGAAGACCATGGCGTTTACGGGCGGCTACGGCGGGGCGGATTTCGCTACCGAAAGCGGGGCGGATTTCGTCATCCATACGTACGAAGAATTGCTTTAACCTTAGGTTCTCACCAGCATGAAAAAGAAAATCTCCATCATCACGGCCTGCTACAACGAAGAAGAGAACGTGGCCATTCTGTGCGAGCGGATTCGCGCGGTCATGCAGACGTTGCCGCAATACGACTACGAGCATATCTTTATCGACAATGCGTCCAAAGACCGCACGGTCGAACTCATCCGCAAGGAAATAGCGGCCGACCCCCATATCCGTTGCATCGTCAACGCGCGGAACTTCGGGCATATCCGTTCCCCCTTCCACGGGATGTGCCAGTGCTACGGCGACGCGGTCATCGCGATGGCGTCCGACCTGCAGGACCCGCCCGAGACCATCCCCGCGCTCGTGGCGCGTTGGGAGGAAGGCTACAAGGTGGTCATCGGTGTCAAGAACCAAAGCAAGGAAAACCCGCTGATGTTCGGCCTGCGCAAGCTGTTCTACAACCTGCTGGCCAAGGCTTCGGAAACGGAGCAGGTCAAGAACTTTACGGGCTTCGGCCTTTACGACCGCCAGTTCATGGACGTGTTGCGCGGCATCGACGACCCCTATCCGTATTTCCGCGGTTTGGTGGCCGAACTCGGCTTCGAACGCGCGGAGGTGCCTTTCGTACAGCCCAAGCGCGAGCGCGGACGCACGCACAACAACTTTTACACGCTTTACGATATGGCCATGTTGGGTTTCGTCAACCATTCCAAGCTGCCGTTGCGTCTGGCGAGTTTCTTGGGTTTCGGTACGGCCATCGTCAGCCTGATTGTGGCCATCGCCTATTTCATCTATAAACTCGTGTATTGGGAGAATTTCTCGGTGGGGCAGGCGCCCTTGGTCATCGGGCTGTTCTTCTTCTCGGCCGTTCAACTGTTCTTTATCGGCATCATCGGCGAATACGTCGGCGCCATCCATACGCAGGTGCGCAAACGGCCGCTCGTCATAGAAAAGGAACGCATCAATTTCGACTAAACCGCATCCCATGTCCAACCTCACATCCCAACTGAAAACGCTGTTCCGCAAGGTGTGGAACATCCACCTGATCCGTTTCGGCATGGTGGCGGGGCTGAACACGCTGTTCGGCTACAGCCTGTACGCGCTGTTGCTGACCATAGGCCTGCATTACGTATGGGCCACGCTCATCGGACAGGTCATCGGCATCCTGTTCAACTTCAGGACTTACGGTCACTTGGTGTTCCGCAACGGCGACAACCGGCTCGTAGGCAAGTTCGTCGGCGTATATGCGTTCACCTATCTGTGCAACATCACGGGTATCAGCTATCTGGTCAATACGGTGGGCTTGAGCGACTACCTGGCGGGCGGCGTCATGGTCATCCCCGTCGGCTTGCTGACGTTCATCCTTAACAAACTGTTGGTGTTCAAGAAAATCAACGACGATATCAACGAAAGCGAACAAGTAAAACTACGGGATATGTTCAAGCAGTGGTTCTCCGACAAAGCGCGCGGCATCTTCACGGTGCTGGCGGCCGCGGCCTTGGTTTGGATGGTTTGCGCGAGCTTCGACGCCGGGATGTCCGGCGATGAGGAAATCCATAACGTGCACGCGGAAAACGTCTATAACTACTACGCCACCTGGGGCGCGGACTCCACGGCGGCCGTCATGCGGTCGGACTACAACCTGCCGTCTTACGGGCAGGCGGTCGATAATTTCGCCTACGCGCTGACGCGGTGGTTCGGCATCGACGACGTGATGCAGACGCGGCATACGGTCAATGTCGTGTTCGCGTGGCTGGCCATGCTGTACGCGGCGCTGTTGGCCTACCGGCTCGGGGGGCGCAAGTGGCTGCCGGCCATCTTCACGCTCGTGTTGTTCTTCTTCTCGCCGCGCTTCATGGGGCACGGCTTCAACGACCTCAAAGACTCCAACCTGGCGGCGGTCATGCTCATCGGCATCTACTACATCACCGTCTTTTTGCAGGAGTTCCCGAAACAACGGGTTTCGACGCTCGTCATGCTGGGCATCTGCATCGGCTTGGCTACGGCCATCCGTATCGGCGGGCTGTTGCTCATCGCCTACCTCGGCTTTTTCGCGCTGGTCTATTTTATCCGTCAATACGGCTTAAAGTCGCTGTATGCGGCGGGCGATAATAGGCGGCTGTTCTGGCGCAACATGGTCGGCTACGGCCTGCTCGTGGCCGTGGGCGGCTATATCTTGGCCGTGCTGCTGTGGCCGTTCGCGCTACGGGCGCCGATCAAGAACCCGATGGAGACCTTTACCTCCATGTCGCAGTTCGCCATCAGCATCCGCCAGTTGTTTGAAGGCAAGTTGCAGTGGTCTAACCAACTGCCGTGGTATTATACGTCCAAATTCATCCTCATGACCGTGCCCACGGCCGTGATGACAGGCGCGATAATCCGGCTCGTGACGGGCTGGCGGCAGGGCAAGGGCTTCTGGACGTTCCTGCTGTTGTTCTGCTTCGTGTTCCCCGTCTTTTGGATTACCTATACCAAGGCCAACGTTTACGGCGGTTGGCGGCACTCGATGTTCGCCTATCCGACCTTGGTCGTGTTGGCGGGCCTGGGCTTTGACGATTTGGTGGCGCTGTGCCGCCGCCCGGCTCTGCGCTATGCGTGCATCGCGCTGCCGTTCGTCCTGTTGTGGCATCCGGTGCGGCATTATATCAAGAACCACCCCTACGAATACGTCTATTTCAACGAATGGGCGGGCGGCGTCAAGCAGGCTTACGGCCGCTACGAGCTCGACTACTACTATCATTCCACGCGCGAGGCGGCGGAATGGGTCATGGCGCACGCCGACACGTCGCGTTTGGCGCCCGGCGAGAAGATACAGGTGGTATCGTGGCATTACGCCTCGTTGAAATATTATCTGCGCGACACGGCGCATTTCCAAGCGGATTTCTCTCGTATATACGATATGGGCGACCGCGACTGGGATTACGGCGTGTTCACGGTTACGGGCATGAACCCCGACTGGATTAAGAACCGCGCCGCATTCCCGCCCGTCAATACGGTTTATACCGTTGAGGTGGACGGCAAGCCAATCTGTATCGTATTGCAGCGCACCGACAAGTCGGACTTCTACGGCTACGAGGCCATGCGGCGCGGCGAGGCCGACTCGGCCATCGGGCTCTTCCGGCAGGCGTTGGCGGTCAACCCCTACAACGAGCAGGCCTTGGAGCATCTATCGCAACTGTATGCCGACCGCGGGCAGTACGACAGCGCGTTGGTGCTGGCGGCCTTTTGGGTGGAGGCGGTACCGAGCAATCTGACGGCCCTGCAACAGTTGGCCAATGTCTATTACGCGCGGCATGACTTTTCCAATATGGCGGCGGTGGCCCAGCGGATCAAGGCCGTGGCGCCCACCGATATGCTCGGCTACTGGCTGTCGGCCTTGGGAAATCTTCAGGGCGGCAACCGTCAGAGTATGCAGTTGGCGTTGAACGATTTGCAGAAAGTCATTGAATACCGGCCCGACTTCAAGCAGGCCTATTACCTGATGGCGCAGATTTACCAGTCGGCGGGCGACAATACGTCGGCCCAGCGTTGTATGGACATCGTAAACCGTTTGCCGTAATGCAGGGCGGGGAAGCGGCGGCCGCCCGTGCGTCGGCCTTGTGGTTGCTGGTGCCGGGCTTGGGGCTGATTAGCCATACCTATGCGCCGTTTCCGCCGGTCATGCTGTTCTTTTTGGCGGCTTTGCCGTTGGCATGGTACGGTTTGGATGCCCATCTGCATGGCGGTGCGGCCGGAGGGGCGGCCGCCGTCTCTCCATCGGCGGATGCCCGCGCGTGGCGGCCGTTTCTTTGGGTTGCCGTGGCCTACATCGGCTATATGCTGGTCTCGCAATATATGCTTGGAACTTCCTTGCGTTCGACTTGGGGTGTTGTCTGCGCCGCCTGTTACGGCCTGTTGCCGCTTTTGTTGTGGTCAAACGGCCCCGAAACGGCCGCCTCGCTGTTCACGCGTCACCGCCCCAAGTTCGATTGGGCGTTCCGCATTGCCCTTGTTGTATATACCATAGAAGCCTTGTGGCGTTACGGCCTCGTGTGGCTTTCGTCCGAAGCCTCCGTTTATCAAGGCATCTACCGTTACAAGTTCGGCGGCCTCATGTATAGCGAGAGCAACGCCACGGGCATTCACATCCTGATATGGCTGTTCTTTACGCTTTGGTGGGTGCGGGCGCTCCATCGGCGCGGGTTGTTGCCCGACCGCCGCGGCCGCCTGCCTTATATCGGCATGGGCGTTTGGTGGATTGTGCTGCTGGGGCTCACGCTGTCGCGCGCCTGTTGGCTGGCCGCCGGCATCGGGCTTCTCTATTTCTGTATGCCGGTGTCCAAGCTAAGATATATATGGAGCGGCCTGTCCGTCTGTCTGGCCGTGGCGGCTGCGGGCTTTGCGCTGTTCATCTACCCGCGCGTGCAGTACGATGCAAGCTTTATCTCCAAGTTTCAGATATGGTATGCGTTCCTCGATTATTGGCAACAGGCTTCCTGGGCCGATAAACTGTTCGGCATAGGGCTCACGCGCTCGGAAATCGCGATGGGCGTCTATGCGCATAGCTACGTGTTGGTGTTCCTCGTCGAAACCGGTCTGCTCGGCAGTCTGCTCATGTTGGCGCTGTTTGGCCGGATGCTGCTTGACAGCCGCGGGGAAGGGCTTTACCTCCTGTTGCCGTTCGCCATCGCCACGCTGTCCACCACGGTATTGTTCATCCCGGAACTATTTCTGTTCCTGAGCTTCATGATGGCGGTCCGCCAGTCGGAAAAACCGGTGCTTAGAACTTAGAATCCGTAAAACGGATGTCCTTGATGTTGAGTTGCAGCGTGGGCGGCATATTGCGCCAGCTGTTCTCCTCAATGCTGTAGCAGATATCCACGCTCCGTTTCTGTTGCACGATGGCGTCGTAAAGATGCCCGTATTGGAACGCGATGCCCTCCTTGATAACGGGGTTCCTGTCGCCCAATTCCTGAAACAGCGAGGCTTTCAAGTGTGCGTTCTTGATGATTTTGGACGTGCCGTTGCCGCTGTCCTTGACGTGCGTGCTCTTGAAAACAGGCAGCGGGTTGCGCGGCCCGAAAGGCGCGAACCGGCTGAGCTCACGGAAAAATTCGGGCGTGATTTCCGAAAAGTTCAAATCGTCGTCGATTTCGATTTCCGGCATCGGCACGGTGTCTTGCAAACGTTCCGAAACGCTGCGCATAAACGCTTCGCGGAACGCCTCGTAGTCTTCGGGGCGGATGGAGAGGCCGGCCGCGTATTTGTGGCCGCCGAAATGCACGAGATAGCGTTTGCAGGCTTCGATGGCGTCGTAGATGTCAAAGCCTTTGACCGAGCGGGCCGAACCCACGAGCGTATCGCCCGTCCGCGATTGGGTGAAGACGATGGTGGGGCGGTAATAGGTCTCGGTCAGGCGCGAGGCCACGATGCCGATGATGCCTTGGCTCCAATGGGGTTGGAACACGACGGTGGCTGTCGCCTTGCGCAGTTTCTCGTCCGCGGTGATTTCCGCCAGCGCCTCGTCGGTGGCCTGATGGTCGAGCGACTTGCGTTCGGTATTGAAAGAGTTGATTTTCTCGCCTATTTTCTCGGCCTCCGCCGGGTCTTTGCACAACAGGAGCTTGATGGCTTCCTTGCCGTTGGCGATGCGGCCGGCGGCATTGATGCGCGGGCCGATCAGGAAAACGAGGTCGCTGTTCGTCAACGCCTTGTTGAAGTAAAGCCCCGTATGGCCGCCCTGGGGCAGCACGTTCGAATATTTGAGCAGGGTTTCGATGCCCGCCGAAGGTTTCGTATTGATTTGCCTGAGCCCGTAGTAAGACAGGATGCGGTTCTCGCCCGTAATGGGCACGATGTCGGAGGCGATGCTGATGGCCACGAGGTCGAGCAGCGAATAGACGCGTTCGGCCATGACGCTTTCCCGTTCGTGCGGGTTCGGGAACTGTTTCTGCACGCAGGCCTGGATGAGTTTGAAGCCGACGCCGCAGCCCGACAGGTCGGGGTAGGGGTAGCGGCAGTCGATGCGTTTGGGGTCAAGCACCGCGTAAGCCTCCGGGAGCGTTTCGCCGGGGCGGTGGTGGTCGCCTATGATGATGTCGATGCCCTTTTCTTTGGCATAGCGCACCTCTTCATGGTCTTTGATGCCGCAGTCCAATACGACGAGCAGTTTGGCGCCGCGCTGGTGCACGTAGTCGATGCCGCGCTGACAAAGGCCGTAGCCGTCTTCGTAGCGGTCGGGAATGAAAAAATCGACATTGGCGCCGCAAAAGGCCAAGAACGAATACACGACCGCCACCGCCGTCGTGCCGTCCACATCGTAGTCGCCGTAAACGAAAATCTTTTCCTTATGGTTGATGGCCTGCCAAACGCGGTCCACGGCCAAATCCATGTCTTTCATCAAGAAAGGGTCGTGCAGGTCGGCCATATCGGGCTGAAAGAATTTACGCACCTCTTCGGGTGTCGTCAAGCCCCTTTGATAAAGTAACTTGGCAATGTGTTTATTCTCGTGCAGACCCTCCGGGATTACGCCTTGCAGGTCGTTGCGTTCAACCCAACGTTTCTGTTGCATGGTTGCAAATATAAAGAAAATTTTGTTCCCTTAGAAATTATCCCTACCTTTGTAATGCATTACCGGAAGGTGGTGCGCTTATATACAGAATGATAGCGTTTTGCTATTGAACTTGTGTCAGAAAACTGCCAATTTTCAAACGCAACAAGGCTCAATAGGCACGAACGCCTGCGCTTAGCGTGGGTTGTGCTTATATGTTGCGTGGGTAAGGCAGTACCTCTGATACTTTAAGCCAACACACGCTTTTTTTGTAGTAGTGTTGGCTGAGGTAACGGCACTATTGCACAAAACATAAAAAAACTGCGAGTTATGAAAGTACAAAACCTCATTTTGGCTTTGTTGACGGCAGGCTTGTTTACCTGCTGCGCAAAAGACAGCGGCAACCCCATCTCCAAGACTTACGACCTGGCGGACTTTACCGCACTGGACGTTTCCCATGCGTTTGAAGTGGAAGTGCTGCCGTCCGACGTGGAGTCGGTGGAAGTGGTGATTTCTTCCGGCATAGAAAAATATCTGTTGGTGGAGAAAAAAGGAGCCACGCTCCGTATCGGCATGAAAAGGGGCTATACCGGTTGGCTCCGTGTCAATCCCTGCATGAAAGCCTATGTTTCCTGTAAAGCCCTGACGTCGATAGAGGCTTCGGGCGCTTCGGACGTGGAGTTGAAAGCCGCCTACGATGCGATGGGGCAGAATATGGAAATCGATCTCTCCGGCGCGTCTTCGTTCAAAGGCCAGCTACTGAATGTCAACCGGCTGACGGCCGATCTTTCGGGTGCATCCTCGATTAAAGGCCAGGTGCTGAATGCCAACCGCTTGGAGGTCGAACTTTCGGGCGCTTCGGAAATGGGGATGGACGGCAACGGCAACGAGATGGATTTGGAGGCTTCGGGGGCGTCGAAAGCCGATTTGGCGGACTTCCCGGTCAAGAATTTCGAGGGCGAGTTATCCGGCGCATCCAAAGGCATCCTGTATGTGACGGAATCGTTTAAGGTCAAAGCTTCGGGCGCGTCCGAAGTCGAAGTGAAAGGCCATCCGACCGTCGTCAAGATAGACGAGAGCGGCTCATCCACGGTGGAGTTCAAATAGGGCCAGCATACCGGAAAATAACAAGGGGTTGCCAACAGGCGGCCCCTTTTTGTTTTACTCTGTAAATATGTTTATTGTCTTTTAAAGACGAAAATTTGCATTTTATGGCAAAGTGTAATATATTTGCAAACAGAAAGTTACAAATTGGGGTATGTTTTGCCATTTCAAACATAAGGAATATGGTCGGCCATTTTCA
>CAMWIS010000070.1 GCA_947174375.1 uncultured Bacteroidales bacterium | reverse complement strand
CGGCAAGTCCGTATTCTTCGACACATCCAAGGAGGACAACCGTTTGCCTCTGAAATACATCGTCGTCAAGGCCGTATTCTTCGACACATCCAAGGACGACAATTGATGAGATTCACATTCCAAAAACTCCAAAAACGGACAGGCCCGCACATCCAACGACTGAACGTTGCTCCTCAGACTCAAATGCAATAACATAAAATGCTTGAGGCCATAGACCGTCACCGCATATTCGCCTATCGCGGCATAAGAATGTTTAATATCATCATTGTAAGATTGTCCCGACACCGACACGGTTTCCTTTTTTCCGTCCCCCCAATCCACTACGAAAGACGCATCGCATACGGCATTCAGATGTAATTGGTTCGCAGAATCCATCACAACCCAACGCAACGTATCCGAGGCGCCGGGCCAAGCGATAAGCTCGCGGCTGATGATGACAGGGTTTCCTTTGAAGGTTACGCCGGGATTGGACATATTGACCGTATAAACACCGGGGCTCTTAAGTTTCAAAATGCCATTTTCAAGCGTGTAGGCCGACGCCGGCGTATTATTCCCTAAACTGAATACCGTCGACCGCCCGTTATAGGTCGCATATGCGCTAAAATCCACCGCCTCATTCAAGTTGACATCCAATGACGGCAATACCTGCGGCGAAAGTACTATTTTCTCGCCTTCCAATGCCGACAGCGCATCCAAGGTTGCCCAACCAAACCGATTGTAACCGCAGTCCAAAACCTTGAACCTCGTATTGGTATTAACGCTCAACGAAATCAATTGATTATGATGGCACTCCAATGTTGCAAGCAGCGGATTATGCGTTGCATCCAACGACGTCAGCGCATTATAACCGCCATACAATAATTCCAATACCGTATTCTGCGACAAATCCAAAGATGTCAATTGATTAAAACTGCAACTCAGATATTGCAACTTCGTCAAGGCACGCACGTTCAGCGATGTCAACTGATTGTTCCAGCAATACAAATGCGTCAAATTCGTGTTCTGCGCCACATTCAAAGACGGCAATTGATTGCCATTGCAGTACAACTGTTGCAGTTTTCCGTTTGCGCTGACGTCCAACGACGGCAACTGATTTTCGGCGCAATTCAACTGTTGCAGATTCAAATTATTCGACAAGTCTAACGAAGTCAACTTATTCTCGGCACAATTCAAAAGCCGCAACGACAAACAGGCACTCAAATCCAAAGCCGTTAAATCATTACCGGAGCAAACCAAACTTTCCAAGTAGGGGCAATCGCTCAAATCCAATGACTGGACATGGGAGTGGCCAAACAATTCCAAGCCCGACAGCACCCATTGATTGTTGCCCCATATCTTCACGGTATATTCGCCCGCCGTGGCGTAAATGTGCCGGATCTGCCGGAAGCCATTGGCGTTCACATCCTCCGTTTCAATGGTTCCATCCCCCCAATCCATTACAATAGAGGTAGCGTTCCCCGCAATCGTCAGATTGACATAGTCGATGCCACCGTTTTGCTGCCAAACCCAACGCACGGTATCCGAAACGCCGGAGCCAACGGAAACATTACAATTAATAAGTTGGGATTCTCCGTTCCGCTTCACGGCGGGATTTGACATAGACACCGTGAATGAACCGGCGCGTTTGATTTTCAAGATACCATTGGTAAAGGTATAGGCCGAAGACGGCATGGCACTGAAATCACATACCGTCTGCTGGCTTTTATATGTCATATAACCGCTCAAATCCACCGCCTCATTCAAACCCACTTCGAACGACAGTTTCTGGGGCGAAATGCTCAGAAAACTACAGTTTAACTTCGACAGTGCATCCAAAGTGGCCCAGCCAAACTGATTACCGGAGCATTGCATTGAATCAAGCGCCGGGCAAGCGCTTACATCCAAGGACGTCAATTGATTATCCCAACAGTACAACTGCCTGAGCGCCGGACAACCGCTTACGTCCAATGACGTCAACCGATTGCCGCCGCACCCAAGCTCCTTCAGGGCCGAAGCCTGCGGCAGGGACAAGGACGTCAACCGGCAACGCGTGGCACCCAACTCTTCAAGCGCCGCATTCTGCGTTACGTCCAACGTACCCAGCCAACTGCAGCTGCAATACAAATACTTCAACGACGGGCAGGCGCGCACATCGACGCCGCTATGCATCGTATAGCTGTCATAATCCGTCCAATAATACAGACTCAAACCCATAATCTGCAAATCGGGCGATGTTGTATATACTGTGACTTCGTAATCGTCACCTCCCTCATAGGGATGATCATAGGTCCCAAATACATAATCATCCCCAGCCTCGTTCTTGGCCGCTGAACAAGCTGACTGCGTGCCGTCGCCCCAGTCGATGATGCCCTCGCCTTCGCCGGCCAACATCATATTAAAAGCGTACCCGAAATCGAGCCCCCCCGGCCAAACGACCGTAAAACGCACCGTATCACGCAGCGCGGCTTTACGCCCACGGCGATAGCGGGCCACTTTCTCCGTGGGGAGGTCGGCCATTGGCACGGAAGCGACCACCTTTCCCGGCGCCGTAGCCACCGTCGGTTGCTGCACCTGAGCCGGTTCCGACCTCATCATTTTTTCCGCCGCATGGTTCAAACCCTGCGCAACCGCATTCGGCCCGGCCCCGCCAAGCCAACACAGCATCAGCGACAACCCCAACAGCCACCGCCACTGCAAATTCATCTTCGTCTTCATACTACTTGGTTTTTATTATTACTCACTTTTAATTGTTTTTCAACGCATTACACTATATGCCATTTTACGCCCAAAATGCCATATCCACACGCACCAAACACGCCAAACGCCCGCCTCCGTAGTAAACCGTGTCTTTTTCCGCGTCAGCGGATCGCGCTACGCGCAATCCGCTTTCAGGCCGCTAAGATACGCTTATATATATATGAAAAGTCAAGTGTTTGATACACTTTTTTTTAAAATTTTTCCAAATTTCACGATAAATCCGTGAAAATCAGATAGAAAATTTTTAGTGTTTGGACAAAATTTTCTGAGTTCCACGCCACGGCAAGACAGACATAGGCCTGATGGGCGGGATAGACGTATCTAAGAAATAGACTATTCGTTGTGGTAGGGTTCGCCCTTGAGAATCGTGAACGCGCGGTAGAGTTGTTCGGTAAAGAACAGGCGGATCATCTGATGCGAGAACGTCATGTCGGAGAGCGATAGCCGCGCGTTGGCCTGCCGATAGACCTCGGCCGAAAAGCCGTAGGGCCCGCCCACCACGAACAACAGGCTGCGCAACCCGCGGTTCATCTGCTGTTGCAGGAATTCGGCGAACTGTACCGACGTGCGCCTTTCGCCGCGCTCGTCCAACAGCACCGTATAGTCGGCCTTGGCCATGACCGAGAGGATGCGCGCGCCCTCGGCCTGCTTCTGCTGGTCGGGCGTCAACGCCTTGGTGTTCTTTAATTCGGGCAGCACCTCGGTACGGTAGCGGACATAGTGCGCCAGCCGCTTCTCGTAAAGCGCGATGCCTTCCTTGAGGTAGGCGTCGGTGGTCTTGCCGTTGAGCAGGAACGTGATTTCCATGCGCCTAACTGTATTTCCGTTTCAGGTAGTGGAAGATGGCTTCCTGCGAACGCAACGGCTTTTCGCCCGGCGCCGGCCGCTTATAGACGTGCTCGCCCTTGGGGCTGACCAGCCGCGCGTGCGTATTGTCGGACAGTTGCAAGTCGAGGATATGCGACAGGTCTTGTTGGATGGCCGGGTCGTAAATCGGACAGGCCACCTCGATGCGGTGGTCTAAATTGCGCGTCATCCAGTCGGCCGAACCGATGTAGTAGAGCGGCGACCCGCCGTTGGCGAAGATGAACACGCGCGTGTGTTCCAAAAAGCGGTCCACGATGCTGACCACGTTGATGTTGTCGCTCAACCCCGCCACGCGCGGCTTGAGCATACAGATGCCGCGCACCACCATGTCGATGCGCACGCCCGCGCGCGAGGCTTCGTAGAGTTTGTCTATCATCGCCGTATCGGCCAGGTTGTTCAGGCAGATTTTCATCCAGGCCTCGCCCCCGGCCTTGGCGTTGGCTATTTCGGCGTCAATCAGGGCCGTGAAGCCCGACCGCAGGTTAAACGGCGAAACGAACAGCGCCTTGTAGTCGGTGAAAGGCCGCCAGTCGTGCCGCCCGATGGTGGCGAACACCTTGGCCACCTCCTCCGTGATGGCGGGGTTGGCCGTCAGCAACTGCATATCGCAATACTGCTTGGCCGTGGCCTCGTTCGGGTTGCCCGTGCCCACGCAGGCGTACAGCCGCTTGCCGTGGCTTTCCTTGCGCTCTATGAGCAAAATCTTGGCGTGCACCTTCATGCCCGGAATAATGCGGTAGACTTCCACGTGTTCGGCTTCCAGCCGCTTTACCCAGTTGATGTTGTTCTCCTCGTCGAAGCGCGCCATAAGTTCCATAAACACGCCCACCTTCTTGCCGTTACGCGCGGCGTTGACCAAGGCGTTCATAATGGAGGAGTGTGGCGCCACGCGGTAAATGGCCATCTGTATCGAACGCACGGCCGGGTCGATGGACGCCTCGCGCACCAGGTCTATCAGATGCTGGAACGACTGGTAGGGGTAATGCAGCAGAAAGTCGCGCCGCCGCAAAACCTCGAACTTGCTGCCGCTGACGGGGAACGCCTTGACGTCTTGCGGCAAAAACGGCGGGTAAACGAGGTTGGGCTCGCCGAAATCCTTGGGGAAGCCCGTAAAGTCTTTCTTGTTTTGGTAGCGGCCCCGGCTGTTGAACGTGGTGTCGTCGTCGGCCGCGAAAATCTTTTGCAGCCGTTTGATGAGCGGCTTGGGCATCCCGGCGTCGTGCACGAGCCGCACGGTGTTCGACTTGTTGCGCTGTTGGAGCTGCAACGAGAGGAAAGCCAAAAAGTCGTGTTCCACCTCGGCGTGACGGTCAAAGTCGATGTCCAGCTCGGCGTCGCGCACGAACTTGAACGTGTAGGCGCTGTAGCGGTCGTAGTCCAAGGGCGCGAGGATGTCGGACAGGCAATAGCGGATGACGTCGTCCAACAGGATGATGTAGTGATGGCCGCGGTGGTCGGGCAAGCGCAAAAAGCGCGTGAGCCGCGCCACGGGGATTTCGATAATCATGTCCTGCTTGTCGGACGGGCGGTCGGACTTCCACATCTGCACGGCCATGAAATTGGACTTGTCGTTAAAGCCGCGGTCGTCCTTGAGCCGGTCCATGAAGACAGGATAGAGGTGACGGCGCACGTGCTGATGGAAATAATCCTTGATGTAACGCGCCTGCCATGCGGCGATATGCGCCTCATCCACAAGATAGACGTTCTGCCGCCGCAGTTCCTTGACGTTGGCTTCGAAAATCTCCTCGAAGCGGCTTAACTGGTCGTTGACCACGGCCCGGATGCGCGGCAACAGCTGCGCCGGGTCGGCCTGATACTCGATACGGTGCTTTTTCTTATGCAGCAACCGTTTGAGCGAAGCCACGCGCACGCGGTAGAACTCGTCGTTGTTGTTGGAGAAGATGCCGAGAAATATCATGCGCTCCACAATCGGATTCGTGGGGTCGGCCGCCTCGCGCAACACGCGCTCGTTGAACGCCAACCAAGCGAGCTCGCGGTTCAGATAAGGGGTAGTTTCTGTCTTCATGGCATCGTCAAATAAACGAGCGGGCGACCCTTCGGCCACCCGCTCGCAAACATCGGGCCTTGCGCCCTACTTCGTACGCAGATATTCGTCTATGGCCTTGGCCGCCTTACGGGCAGCCCCCATGGCCAAAATCACCGTCGCGGCGCCGGAAACGGCGTCACCGCCCGCAAACACGCCTTCGCGCGTGGTCGTGCCCTGTTCGTCGGCCACGAGACAGCCGCGCTTGTCGGTATCCAAGCCGGGCGTATTGGACGAAATCAACGGGTTGGGCGACGTCCCCAACGACATCACCACTTCATCCACGTCAAGGACGTATTCCGAGCCGGGCACCTCAACGGGGCTGCGGCGGCCGGAGGCGTCCGGTTCGCCTAATTCCATCTTGATGCACTTCATGCCCGTTACCCAGCCCTGTTCGTTGCCGATGATTTCGACGGGGTTCGTCAGTTCGAGGAAATGGATGCCCTCTTCGTGCGCGTGGTGTACTTCTTCCTTACGCGCCGGCATTTCGGCCTCGCTGCGGCGGTAAACTATATATACATCCGAACCGAGCCGCTTGGACGTGCGCGCGGCATCCATCGCCACGTTGCCGCCGCCCACAATGGCCACCTTCTTGCCGATGAACACCGGCGTATCGTGGTCGTCGCGGTAGGCTTTCATCAGGTTGGAGCGCGTCAGCAATTCGTTGGCCGACACCACGCCGTTCAGGTTCTCGCCCGGAATGTGCATGAACTTGGGCAGACCCGCGCCCGAGCCGATAAACACGGCGTCGAAGCCCTCCGTCTTCATCAGGTGGTCGATATCGACCGTCTTGCCGATGATGACGTCGTTTTCAAATACGACGCCGAGTTTCTTCAGGTTTTCGATTTCATGCGCCACGATGGCTTTCGGCAGACGGAATTCGGGAATACCGTAAACCAATACGCCGCCCGACTTGTGCAGGGCTTCGAACACGCTGACGGCATAGCCCATCTTGGCCAAGTCGCCGGCGCAGGTCAAGCCCGCGGGGCCGGAACCGATAACGGCTACCTTCTGCTTTTTCTTCTCGGCCGGCTGCTCCGGCGTGTCAAGCCCGTGTTCGCGCGTATAGTCGGCCACGAAACGTTCGAGCTTGCCGATGGCGATGGGCTGTCCCTTGGCGCCCAACACGCACTTGCCCTCGCACTGGGTTTCCTGCGGGCACACACGGCCGCAGACGGCGGGCAGAGCGGAGTCGCGCGCGATGACCTTGGCCGCCGCCGCAAAATCGCCCAAAGCCACCTGATGGATGAATTCGGGAATATGAATCGACACGGGGCACTGCGTCACGCAGCCCGGCTTCTTGCATTGCAGACAGCGCGAGGCTTCGGCCATGGCTTCCTCCACGGTATAGCCGAGGCAGACTTCCTCGAAATTGCGGCTGCGCACTTCCGGGTCTTGTTCGCGCACCGGTACGCGCGTCTTGGGTTTCTCAACCACCGGACGGATGGCGTCGGGGCCCGCCGTGGCCTTGGCGCGTTCGGCCAAAGAGCCTTCCACGGCCGCCGCCAGGTTGCAACGGTGTTCGTCGGTATTCTTGGCGATTTCGTATTGACGGTACATCCCCTGACGGCGCATCGCCTCGTCGAAATCCACTTGGAACGCATCGAATTCGGGGCCGTCCACGCACGTGAACTTGGTTTTGCCGCCAATCGTCACGCGGCAGGCGCCGCACATCCCGGTACCGTCCACCATCAGGCTGTTGAGGCTGACAATCGTGGGGATGTTGTAAGACTTGGTCATCATCGTCACGAACTTCATCATGATCATCGGGCCGATGCAAATCACCTCGTCGTATTTCTTGCCCTGGTTGTCAATCAGGTCTTTCATCAGGTCGGTCACGCGGCCGTTGAAGCCCAGCGTGCCGTCGTCGGTGCAGAGGTAGAGGTTGCCCGCCACCTCGCGCATCTCTTTTTCCAGCACCATGAGGGAGGCCGAACGCGCGCCGATGATGACGTCGCAGGCGATGCCGTGCTCCTTCATCCAGCGTACCTGCGGATAAACGGGCGCGGCCGCCACACTGCCGGCCACGAACAATATATTGCGTTTCTTGACTTCCTCCAAAGGTTCCTTGACGAATTCCGACGGTTGACCCAACGGGCCCACGACATCGTGGAAACATTCGCCCACGTTGAAGGCCGCCATTTTCTGCGTGGAGCTGCCGATAACCTGGAACACGATGCGGATCGTGCCCTTGGCGCGGTCGTAATCGCAAACCGTCAGCGGAATGCGCTCGCCCGTCTCTGCCGGCACCACAATCAGGAACTGCCCCGGCTGCGCCGAAGCCGCCAAACGCGGCGCATACACGTCCATGCTCACGATTTGAGCCGACAACTGCGCCTTGTCCAAAATTTCAAACAATTTAGCCATATCTCGTTTTTATTTTTTCTTACCCTTGCCTTTGCGCGCGCCCCGTGCCTTTTCCACGGCTTTCTGCGCGCGGCGGGCGCCGCCTTTCCTGGCGCCCCGGCCACGGTCTTCCGACCGCCATGCCCCGCTTTCCCACGGGTTCTCACCCCAGGCGTCCTTATTCCAGGCTTTCTGCGCTTTGGCCTTGCCCCGCGGCTTGGCCGCCGTATCGGCCTCCGACTTATCCCAGGCGCCGCCCTCTATGAACGCCATCCAGTCTTTCTTCGGCGCCCGCCCCTTGCGTTCGGGACGTTCGGGCTTTTCTGCCCGCTCTGTCCGCTCGCCACGCCCCTTGCGGGCCGGCCTTTCGGCGCGTTCCGTCCGTTCGGCGCGTTCCACCCGTTCGGGCCGTTCGCCACGTTCCTTATCCTTGCCCTTCGCCACCTCCGCAAACACCTTGCGGTCGCGATAGACGGCGCCGCCCAAGG
>CAMWIS010000069.1 GCA_947174375.1 uncultured Bacteroidales bacterium | reverse complement strand
GACGCGCCACCCCCTCGCCTTATTTCGGCATGGAACTGAAACTCATTTTTTAACCTTCCGCCTCCATCAACCAGCAATGGGAGAAGATGAGCGAGACGAAATCGGTATCGCTGAACCGTCCGGCCGCCATCACCACCCAAAAAGAGACCGGAGAGTCGGACGGTCTCTATCTGCCATACAACTACGTGGCCCAGATGGTTATCGACGGCAAACCGCTGTACGCCACGGCCTCCGCCCGCGCCAAAATGGCCTTCCCCGTCGGCCCCGGTAAAAACGTGCTGAACTTAGGGGGGGAATGGAACTATCAGAAGAATTTGGGCGAAGGCCCGGTTTTCGACCGCACGCGCCCCATCAGCGAGAGCTTCAGCACGCGGCCGCGCCGTTTCAAGGACATCCCCGGCCTGCAACCCCTGGCGCTCTATGCCGAAGACGTGCTGAGCCTGCCGCTCAAAAAGCACCGCTTGATTCTGACGGCAGGGGTTCGGTTGCAGTCCCTGCTGGGCTTAAACCCGCAATACAAGATGCGCGGCAAGGTATATGCCGACCCGCGTTTGGACCTGCAATGGAAATTGCCGACGGCCAAGGGTTGGAACGTCTCTTTTTCAGGTGGATGGGGGCAAATCAGCCGTATGCCGACCACCGCGCAGCTGTTTCCCGACTTCATGTACGTGGATTTGATCCAGTTGAATTACTACCACGCCAACCCGGACTACCGCCGCATCAACATGATGACCTACAAATGGGATAACACGAACTACGGGCTGGAACCGGCACGCAACATGAAATGGGAGGTGCGGGCGGATGTTTCCTACAAGAACAACCGCCTGTCGGTCACATATTTCCGCGAGCGGATGGACAACGCCTTCGATGCCCTGACCTATTACCGGTCGCTGCTTTACAAACTGTATGACCCGGCCAGCGTCGATGCCGCGACGTTGACGGCACCGCCCGACCTGTCCGCGATGACCTATGCCGATGCCTACAACCTCAGCGTATATACTTCGTTCGGCAACGGGTTGAGGGTGAAAAAAGAGGGCGTGGAATTCCAATTCGCCTCCAAGCGGATTGAGGCCATCAAGACCCGAATCACCGTAAACGGCGCGTGGATCAAGACCATCTACAGCGCGAACCAACCCAAATACAAGGCATCGTCCATCCTACTCAACAACAAGCAATTGTCCTACGTCGGCCTGTATGAAGACGAAAACGGGACGGAAAGCCAGGCGTTCAACACCAACTTTGTGTTCGACACCTACCTGCAACGCCTCGGCCTCACGTTCTCCACCTCCCTGCAATGCACGTGGTTCACCAGCCGGCGCAACCTGTGGACTTCCGGCATCCCGGTGCTCTATGTGGACCAAAGCGGCGAAGCGCACCCGTTCCGCGAAGAAGACAAAACCGACGTGCAACTGCAACACTTGGTGGAGACCTACTCGCCGCTCTATTTAGAGCGCACCACCATCCCCTTTTATATGGATGTCAACCTGAAGGCCACCAAACGGATAGGGAAATACCTGAACCTGGCATTTTACGTCAACCGGCTATTGGGCATTTATCCCAACTACATCCAACGGGGCGTATTGCAACGACGCGCCACCCCCTCGCCTTATTTCGGCATGGAACTGAAACTCATTTTTTAACCAATAACCTAAAAACCTAACTATTATGAAAAAACATCCTTTTTATTTGGTCACCCTGTTTACCGCCCTGCTGTGCCTGACGGCCTGCAAAGACCCCGTGGAGACCACCATCGTCACCGTCAACACCACCATTGACACCTCTATCGACGGCCTGCAACTGACCGAAGGCACCTATACTTTCGAGAACGTCAGCAACGCCAAGCAACTGACCCTCGCCTACCCGAACCAAAGCATCGAGTTGGAAGACGGCCTGTACAACCTGTCCTTCATCGGCAAGGGTGTCTATCGGCACGACAGCCTGAGCGGCGAGGTCGAGGTGCAGGGCGTACGGTCGAACCTCGCGGTTTCGGGCGGCAACTATACGGTGGAACTGACCGTATTCGTGCGCAACGTGAGCGACGGGGATTTCGTGATTGCCGAACTGTTCCTGCCCGGCACCTTCAACGAAGCCGGCAAGCAATACAACGGCGACCAGTATGTGCGCATCTACAATAACTCCGACAAGGTGCTGTATGCCGACGGCCTGGTATTCATGGAATCCGCCTTCATGACCACCTCTAAATACAAAGTGGTTGATCCGGACATCATGAACGAGGCCATGGCCATCAACACGGTGGCGGTGGTGCCGGGCAACGGCCAAGACCATCCCGTACAGCCTGGCGAATCCATCATCCTGTGCGACAACGCCATCAACCACAAGGAAGCCAACCCGAACTCCATCGATTTAAGCAAGGCCGACTTCGAATGGTATTTCCCCGACTCCAAACTGGATGTGGACAATCCGGAGGTGGAAAACCTGTCGATTTACTATTGCTACACTAAGACGATTTGGATTCTGAACAAGCAGGGCAACCGCGCCTACGCCATCGGCAGACTGCCCCAGGGCATGACGGCCGACCGCTATATCGCGGAATACAAATACGATTACACCTACGAATTGGACAACGGCACCGTTAGCAAACCGCAAAGCCAGTACAAGTTCCCCAACGAATGGATTGTGGATGCCGTCAACGTGGGCGCGAACAACGAATGGCAGTGGAACGTCACCGCTTCCAAACTGGATATGGGCCACACCTATATCGGTCAGAACAATACGATTGCTGAAAACATCGGCAAATGCGTGCTGCGTAAGGTTTCCCACAAGGACGGTAGCCGGGAGGTGCTGTTGGACACCGACAACTCTTCGGTGGACTTCACGCCCGCGGCCACGCCGACGCTATTCACTAAATAAGACCGCTTTTCTCCGTGCGACACGCCATCATCCTTACGTTACTCGCACTGGCGGCGGGGAGTCGGCAGGCGGCCTTCGGGCGGCCCGCCGACTCGCTATCCGTTTCCGACCGTGAAATCCGCGTATTTTCGTCCGCGGCCGGTTTCCGCGGGGCGGTATGGCAAAACCCGGCCCTCTACTACGACTATGCCCCGTTCTCCTGGACCGACATAGACGTCTATGGCGCGTATCACGACAAAGGGCGGGCCGCCTTGAAACAGGAGGGCAACCGGGATACCCGTATCGGATTGGATGTCAACTCGTTCATCCGTCTTTCCGAACACGACCGCGTGTTCGGCTCGGCGGGCTACCGACACGCACGGCAAGAACAGGTAGTTTGGAACGAAAACGCCGACTGGCAACTGCTTGCCCCCTATGTGACCGGCGACTCCATCGGCGGCTTCCTCAAAGGCGAGACCTACTATTTCAACGGCGGGTACGCCAGGGTATGGGGCGACTGGACGTGGGGTATCAGCGGGGCCTATCGGGCGGCGCACAACTACCGGGACAAAGACCCGCGCCCGCGCAACACGGCCTCTGACCTATCCGTCACTTCGGGGGCGGGCGTCCGCATAAGAGGCTACCGCTTAGGTTTTTCCGCCGGCTTCCGCTTCTACCGCCAAACCTCCGAAATCGCCTTTTTAGCGGACAAAGGCTCGACATCGGTCTATCATCCCTTGGGCTTGGGACTGGACTACGTGCGTTTTGCCGGCAGCCATACCGGCACGAAGCACCAAGGGCTCCAATGGAGCGGCAGCCTCGGCCTCCTGCCCGCCGATACGTCTAAGGGGCTATCGGCATCCCTCTCCATTGACCGCCTGTCGATGAACAAAATCCTGAGCGATGCCAACAACCTCACGCTGTTGACGCTCAACACCACGACCCTGCGGGGGAACCTCGTGTGGCTACGCCCCCTCCGCCCGGCGGAACACTATGGCCTCAAATTAGAAGCGGACTACTCGCTCCGTCAAGGCTTGGAGAATATCTACGGGGAGGCGGGCGGCAACACCTACGGGGATTTAATCACCACCGCGCCGGGCATCACGATTTCGCAGACCGCCGTCGCCGCCGGCGGACTTTGGGAACGGCTACCGCTCGCACAAACCGCATGGGGCGGTGCCATAGAGCCCAAAGTCGCTTACCAACGGCTCGACCTGGTCTATCAAACGGCTGCACGCGAGGCACACCTCTCGTCCCTGACCGCGACCCTGTGCGCCCGCCTACAATACCGGCATCGGAAACTGTACCTAAACGCGGAAGCGAACGGCGGCTACGCCGCCTCCCTCTCGGCCCGACAGAGCCTGCCGGGCTTAAACCCGCAAAAATCGGCGGATCAAACCTTGCTCGCAAACCTCGGCTATCTGTCGGACAGTTACGGCCTGATAGGCCTCCGCTTACAAGGCAACTACCCTATTTTTAAACAATTTAACTTATCTTTGTCGCTCCAATGGCAAATGGCTTGCTACCTAAAATGCGGTACGACCCAATACGCCGCAGTGTCGTTGGGCTTCTTTTTTTGAAAAACAACAAACTAAAACCATTGCAATATGAAAATCCAATTCATGGCCGCTGCCGCCCTGATGGCAGCCTTGGGATTCGCCACCACTTCCTGTGGCAACCGGCAGAACGCCTCCGAAAGCACGCAGCAGACGGTTTCAACGGCTTTGAGCATCGATGACCTGTTGGCGCGGGCCGACGCGCTGATTGACCAAACGGTGACGATTGAAGGCATCTGCACGCACGCCTGCAAGCACGGTGCCACCAAAATCTTCCTCATGGGCAGCGACGACACCAAGACGATGCGCGTTGAGGCCGGCCCGCTGGGTTCGTTCGACACCAAATGCATCAACGCCATCGTAACCGTGACCGGAACGCTGAAGGAAGACCGCATCGACGAGGCTTACCTCCAGAACTGGGAAGCCAAGCTCAAGACGCAGACGGAAAAGGCGCACGGCGACTCGGAAGCCGGCTGCGACTCGGAGAAGAAAGCGCGCGGCGAAACCGCCAACACGCCCGAAGCCCGTATCGCGGACTTCCGCGCCAAGATAGCCGAACGGAAAGCGACCGATGGCAAAGATTATCTGTCGTTCTATCACGTTGAAGCCAGCGCGTATGACATCGCAGAATAAGGGAATGCGGGGGGCGACGCTCCGCAAATGGCTCCGGTTCATCCACCGCGACCTGTCGTTTTTCTTTGCGGGCATCATCTTGATTTATGCGGTCTCGGGGCTCTTCATGAACCACAAGGGCCGCATAAATCCCCACTATACCGTTACCCGGACGACATACCGGATAACGGAAGACCTTTCGGACAAGAACCAGGTGGATGAACAGCGGATTCTGCAACTCTTGGAACCTTTGGGCGAGGCCAAACACTTCACTAAATTCTACTACCCCGAGCCCGACCGCATCAAGGTGTTCCTCAAGGGCGGCTCCAGCCTGGTCATCGATGTCCGCACGCAGGAGGCCGTCTATGAATGCCTGAAACAGCGTCCCTTGCTCTCCCCCATGGTGAAACTCCATTTCAACCCGGGGAAATGGTGGACGTGGTTCGCCGACTGCTTTGCGGTCTGCCTGATTATCATTACCCTGACCGGCATCGCGATGACGAAAGGACCGAAAGGCCTGTGGGGGCGCGGCGGCATCGAACTAGTGGCCGGCCTGCTAATTCCTGTCATTTTCCTGATGTTTTTCCGCTAACGAATAAACGATTCATAGCATGAGTGCGATCATCGAATGTAAAAATCTGACGCATTACTACGGACGGCGTAAGATTTACGAAAACCTGAACTTCGAAGTGCCCCAAGGACGCATCTTGGGTCTGTTGGGCAAGAACGGCACCGGCAAAACGACCACCATCAACATTTTGAGCGGTTATCTGCAACCGCATTCGGGCGAATGCCGCATCTTCGGCGAGAATATACAGACCATGCGGCCCGCCTTGCGCAAGCGCATCGGCTTGTTGCTCGAAGGCCACGTGCAGTATCAGTTCATGAACATCACGCAGATAGAGAAGTTCTATGCCGCTTTCTATCCCGGTCAGTGGAAGAAGGAAGCCTATTACGAACTGATGGACAAACTGAAGGTCGCGCCCAAGCAACCGATTGCCCGTATGTCGAACGGTCAGCGTTCACAGGTCGCCCTGGGCTTGATTTTGGCGCAGAATCCGGAGCTGTTGATTTTGGACGACTTCTCGCTGGGGCTGGATCCGGGCTACCGCCGGCTGTTCGTGGATTACCTGCGCGACTACGCCCGTTCCGAAAACAAGACCGTCTTCCTGACCTCCCACATCATCCAGGATATGGAACGGCTGATTGACGACTGTATCATCATGGACTACGGCAAGATTCTGATTCAGCAGCCCATTGACACGCTGATGCACGGCTTCAGACGCTACACCTGCACCGTGCCGGAGAACTACCGCCCGCAGCTGCCGGAATCCTGCTATCATCCCGCCGTGCTCCGCCAGACGCTGGAACTCCATTCGTTCCTGCCGCCCGCCGAGATGGAGAGCCTGCTGAAAGCGCAACAGGTGCCGTTTACAGCGTTGAAACACGAGAACGTCAGCCTGGAAGACGCTTTCATCGGACTGACCGGGAAATACTAATCATCAAACACATAGAAAACATGATAAGAGCCGTTTTTTATAAAGAGTGGATCAAGACCCGTTGGTTCCTGCTGTTGGCCACGCTGTTCCTGATGGGTATCACGGGCTACGCCCTGTTGCGGGTAAGCCGCGCCATGGCCCTGCATGGCGTCGAACACCTTTGGGTGGTCATGGTGCAAAAAGACGCCATCTTCGTCGATTTGTTGACCTATATTCCCCTGATGATCGGCATCGGGTTGGCCGCCGTGCAATTCTTTCCCGAGATGCAGAACAAACGCCTGAAGCTCGCCCTGCACCTGCCTTACTCCCGGCAGAAGATGACGTTGCTGATGCCGGCCTGCGGCCTGTCGGCGCTGGTCTGCTGCTTCGCCACCAGTTATCTCATGATGGGTATCTACCTGCCCCGGTACTTTGCCCATGAGTTGGTACGCCGCGTGCTACTGTCCGCCGCGCCGTGGTTTTTGGCCGGTTTCGCCGGCTATCTGCTCGTGGCCTGGATTTGCCTCGAACCCACCTGGAAGCGCAGGGTACTGAACCTGATTATCGCACTGTTGGTCCTGCGGGTCTATTTCTTGGCACCGGGCGCGGAAGCCTACAACGGCTTTCTGCCCTGGCTCACCGTTTACACGTTGCTGCTCGCCTGCCTCTCGTTGATTTCGATGGCGCGCTTCAAGGCCGGCAAACAAGACTAACCCATTGTCCATCCCTTAAAATACAACCGACATGATTCGATTCAGCAAAATATTCCTATACCTCACGGTAGCCGTTCTGATTGTATGGCAGCTGCCGTGGTGCTTCGCCTTCCTTACGCTCAAACCCGAGAAAGCCCCGTTCACGATGTACAGCACCCTGCTCGGCGACTTCGTGTACACCCAGTTGGACCAAGACAAGAAACTCTACGGGCTTGACCCGCAAGGCCACACCTTTACGCAAGCGCAGGTTGACAGCCTGCTGCCGGCGTTCTACGTGCGGCAACTCGCGGCCGACCAACGCTTTCCGGACTCCATCCGCGGCGTAGAGGTCAGCCCGAAAGAAATCCAAATGACCAACTTCTCGTTCCGCAGCGTGCCCTCCGCCATCAACGCGCCCCAAACGGGCATCTACTTCTTGATGGAGTCCATGTCGAAACGGGTGGAACTGAAGATGCCCGACGATGCCTTCCGCTTCACCGACAAGGGCGTGGAATTCATCAATATGGAGGCCAACCGTATCGACGGCGCCAAGAGTGCCCTCTTTACGGATATGCTGTTGAAGAAAGGCTTTACGTTCCCCGCCCGCTACGCCTCGGGCAACCCGACCACCCGCAAGGACTACGACGAGGGTTATCTGGTCATTGACAACGCGCACCGGGTGTTTCACCTCAAATGCACGAAGGGGCGGCCCTATGTGAAGGCCATTCCCGTGCCCGAAGGCGTGGTGCCCGAATATGTGTTCATCACCGAATTCCGCAGCCACCAGCCCCTGGGCTTCATGACCGACCAAGCCCACCGCTTTTACGTCATACAAAGCGACGGCAGCGTGGTGGAGACCGAATTGCCCGCTTTCGACCCGACGAAAGACGAGTTGACCATCTTCGGCAATATGTTCGACTGGACGGTACGGGTATCGACCGCTACGGACGACCGCTACTACGCCTTGGACGCCAACGGCTATACCATGCTCAAAGAATACGCCTACAAGGATTTGCGCCGTTCCATCCCCGGCCTGTCCTTTACCTCCCCTGACGATAAATTCGTGAAACCGCGGTTTTAACGCCACAGGCTCGGCTTGTTTTTTCACGTTTTTTTCGTACCTTTGCCGCTCGTTAGCGATTCGTCGGAGCCGTTTTCCGTTGAGGAGTATGGGTTTAGGCGGTGATGAACCGCATAACGAAGGAAAGATGCCGGAGTGGTCGATCGGGGCGGTCTCGAAAACCGTTGTGCCTTCGGGTACCCAGGGTTCGAATCCCTGTCTTTCCGCAAAGCGATGAG
>CAMWIS010000068.1 GCA_947174375.1 uncultured Bacteroidales bacterium | reverse complement strand
AGGGAAACGCCCTGCGGCAGGTTCAGCATCTCGCCGGAGGAGAAGAAATAGTCGCTGGTGATGAACGTCATGAACACGGCCGGCAACAGGGCCAGCCAAAACGGCTTGCGTTCGGTATATAGATAGACCGTAATCGTCCAAAGCGTCAGCACGGCCAGCGTCTGATTCGCCCAGGCGAAATAGCGCCACACCACATCGAACCGCATCAACGTAATCGCGAAACCGGCCACGAACAGCGGCACGGATATATACAAACGCTTACAGATATGCTTCTGTTCCAAACCCATGAAGTCGGCCACAATGAGGCGGGCACTGCGGAAGGCCGTATCGCCCGTGGAGATGGGCGCCGCCACCACGCCGAGCAAGGCCAGCAAACCGCCTATGCGCCCCAACGTGGAGTTGGCGATATGGTCCACGGCCCAGGCGGCATCGTTGCCGTGCGCCGCCAAAGCGTCGTTGAGCCCGTGCACGTTGCCGAAAAACGCCATGGCCACGGCCGCCCATATCAACGCGATGATGCTCTCGCTGATCATGGCGCCGAAGAAAACGGGCCGTCCCTCCCGCTCCGTCTTGACGCAACGCGCCATGAGCGGCGACTGCGTGGCGTGGAAGCCCGAAATGGCACCGCAGGCTATCGTGATGAACATCGTGGGGATAATCGGGAAGCGGGCGGCGTCGCTCTTCATATTGGCCACGGTCGTCAGCTCCGGTATTTTGTAGTCGCCGAACAGCAGTACGCCGAAGATGCCGAGCGCCATGAAGATGAGCGCGGCGCCGAACAGCGGATAGATTTTGGCGATGATTTTGTTGACGGGCAAGAGCGTGGCGATGATGTAATAAATCAGGATAACCCAAACCCAGAACTTGGGCAGCGTGAAGCCGCCGAATGTCAGTTCGGTAAAGCCCGTCAACTTGCCGAGGATGCCGGCGGGGCCCAACATGAAGACGGCCCCCACGAGCACGAGCAACACCACCGTAAACACGCGCATCCCCTGACGGACGGCGTTGCCGAGGTACTTGCCCGTTATTTCCGGCAGGCTGACGCCTTTGTTCTTAACCGAAATCATGCCCGATATATAGTCGTGCATCGCGCCGAGGAAGATGCCGCCGAACGTAATCCACAGGAACGCGACGGGGCCGTAGGTGGCGCCGAGCACCGCGCCGAAAATGGGGCCGAGCCCGGCGATGTTGAGCAACTGGATCAGAAACGTCTTCCATTTGGGCAGCGGCACGTAGTCCACGCCGTCGAAACAGCTTTGGGACGGACAGGCGGCGGTTGAATCCGCTCCCACGATCTTTTCCAAATAGCGGCCATACAAGAAATAGGCCACCACCAACAGTACGAGACAAATCAGGAAGGTTATCATGGCAATGGGGGTTGACGGGGTTTAGAGTCGGTTCAGGAAATCACGCACGAAGGCGGCGCAGGCTTCCGGCTCCTCCCAAAAGCCCATGTGCCCGCACGGCAACCAAAGGATTTCGGCGCGCGTACACAGCATGGCCTGCCCCATGACCTTGCCCGTGTCCTGTTTTTCGTCGTACCGCCCGATGAGGAAACAGAACGGCAGCGGGCGCGGGGCGGGCGCAGACGGAAGACCGCCGGTGAGCACGTGCAGATAGCTGTCGCGTTCCGCCAAACCTTTTTGTATCGCCAACACCGCTTCCAGCGACATGGCGCGCCCGCCCTCGGTCAAGGCGGCGATTTTATCGGCCATACGTTCCCGGTTGTGCGGCGCAAAAAGCGTGGGCATGAAACGGGTCACAAAGTCTTTCTTGGCCTCGCCTCCCTGCTCGAGCAACGCAATGGTGCGGCGCCGCTGGGCCAAGCCCTGCTCGCCGTCTTGAGCGGCCTGCGAGTGGAACAGCACGATGCCCTTTACCTTATCAGGGAACAAGTCGGCCACGGCCAAAGCGACATAACCGCCCATGGAATGTCCCACCAACACGGCTTCGGCCACCCCCTCGGCCCGCATGACGGCCTCCACCGTCCGCGCACAGAGCGGCACCGAATGCACGTCGGCCAACACCTCGCTTTGGCCGTGGCCGGGCAGGTCGATGGCCAACACGCGGTGTTCCGCCGACCACACTGCCGTCATTTCGTTCCACACCCAGGCGCCTTCCATGAGCCCGTGCAGCAGCACCACCGCAGGCCCCGCGCCCGCCGCCGTATAATGGAGGCGTTTGCCCTCCCAATCGATGTATTTGCTTTCCATTACCCCTTATCGGTTATATACTGATGTCCTTTACTTGCTCTCGTTCAGCAAGCGGCCGCGTTCGATGCGGGCCGCGCGGTCTTCCTCCGCCGAAAGGCCGTCTTCTTCCTCGTAGGCCTTCACCTTAACGTAATTGCGCCATTTCTCCAGCACCTTCTCCATGTCGTCGGGTATCGGCGCCGAAAAGCGCATCGTTTGCTTTGTCGTGGGGTGCACGAAGCCGATCGTGGCCGCGTGCAGGGCCTGGCGCGGCAGGAGTTCGAAGCAGTTTTGGATGAACTGCTTGTATTTGGTGAACGTCGTGCCTTTGAGGATTTGGTCGCCGCCGTAGGTGGCGTCGTTGAACAGCGGGTGCTTGATATAGCGCATATGGCAGCGGATCTGATGCGTCCGCCCCGTCTCCAGCACGCACGACACGCGCGTCACGTAACCGAAGCGTTCCTCCACGTGATAGTGCGTCACGGCCTCTTTGCCGGCCGAGCCGTCGGGATACACCGTCATCACGCGGCGGTCGCGCACGCTGCGGCCTATGGCGCCCTCCACCGTGCCGTCGTCCTCCTTGAAGTCGCCCCATACGAGCGCGTAGTACTTGCGCTCCACCGAGTGGTCGAAGAACTGCTTGGCCAAAAACGTCTGCGCCATCTCGTTCTTGGCCACGAGCAACAGGCCCGACGTGTCCTTGTCGATGCGGTGCACCAAATATACCTTGCCCTGCACGTGGTACATCAACGCCTGCACGAGCGTGCCCGTAAAGTTGCCGAAGCCCGGATGCACCACCATGCCGGGGGCCTTGTTCACCACCAGCACGTCGTCGTCCTCATAGACGATATCCACGGGGATGTTTTCGGGTTGCAGCTCGAATTCGTGCGGCGGATGCGGCAGCACGATGCTGATGACGTCGCCGGGCTTTACCTTGTAGTTGGGCTTTACCGCCGTGCCGTTCACCAGGATGTTGCCGGCGCGGGCGGCGTTCTGTATGCGGTTGCGGGCCGTGCTTTGCAGGCGGTCCACCAAGAATTTGTCGATGCGCAGCTGCGTCTGCCCCTTGTCGGCTGTGATGCGGAAATGCTCGTAGAGTTCGGTGCTTTCCCCGTCGTCGGCCAGGGCGTCCGCCGCCAAGTCCGTGTCTTTCTCCAAATATTCTTCCATATATACCTTATCGTATCACGATTTTGGCGTGGGCCTCGCCGCCCGCGCCCACTATCCGCAGCACGTAGATGCCCGCCTCCAAACCGCCCACAGCCCATTCGGGGCGGTAGGCCGACTGCCGGCAGATACGGCCGTCCATCGCGCTCAGCGTCATGTGCGTGCCGGCCTCCGTCCAGCCGTCGGGCAGGTCAATGTGCAAGACGTCGCCCTGCAGGGGGTTGGGATAGACGTACAGCGTGGGCGCGGCACCCGTCGCCCCTGGCCTGCCGACACCCTCGTTTTTGACGGGTTGCCGCGCCGCCGTGCCGAAGGCCGGTCTCAGCATCAGCGCGCCGCGGTACAGCAGGGGCCGCCAGCGCCATTCGTGCGAGCCGTCGTCCAGGTAGTAATAGTGGGTGTAGGCGCGGGCGTCGTTGTTCTGGTCAAAGCCGAGGTTGAGGAACGTATTGCCGCTTTGGCGGATGCCGACGAAGAAGCGGCCCTGCGGCAGCATATAGCCGCCCTCGCCTATGTTGTAGGTGTAAAAACGGTTGAGCCCGTCCTCGAACACCGGATAAATCCAGTCGCTTTCGTAGAGCAGCGCGTCCGGGATGTAGCCCTCGTCGCGGTCGCCGGGCACGGCGCGCCAGATGCAGATGCTGAAGGCCGCCGAATTGGCGTCGTTGTACGAGCGGTTGAAAAACAGCCGCAGGGCCGTCAGCGTGTCGGGTTCCCGCAGCGTAAAGCTGACGGCCATCGTGCCGCCCGCGTACGTGGTCCCTATGCCGGCCTCTGCCGTGCCGTCGTCGTAGGCGAACTCGTCGCCGAACGTTTGCAAGAACGCCAGCGTGTCGTTGCGGGGGCAGAAGTCGGCTATAGGCTCGTCCTCGCCGCTCAGGCCGCCCCTGTAGCGCACGATATGCGCCAGACGGTAGGTCTGCGGCCCGTCCCAGGCCTCCCCGCCGGTGAAGTCATAGCCGAAAGCCGCCGGCGACAAAACCGGCTCGGTCGTATAGCCGCGCTGCACGAACGGGTAGATGATGCCCGCCGCACCGTCATCGGTTGAAGTATATATATTCTCGCCATCGGCATCCTGCAAGGCGTATTGGTAGTCGATACGCGCGGCCTCCGCCCCCAAATGGTTCAGCGTAAAGTCGAACTTAGGGCGTATATCCGCCGCGTCGAACTGCCGCCACGGCATCTGCGTATAAGGGGCCGTCAGCGTGGGGGCCGCCTCCACAAAGGCCACGTCGGTCTGACGCGTGCGCCCCGGCGTGCGGCCATAGTTCAGATACACGTAGTCGATATGCCACTGGCCGCCGCCCGTCCTCAGGTCGCGGTCAATCGACGAATAGGCGCGGAAACGGAAGCGGAAATCCCGCTTGTTGAAACCGGGCGTCGTAATGGGCACCTCCACATAACGGAAAAAGCCGATGTCCTGCACTTCGTGCCGCCCCGTACTGTCAAGCAGGGGACAGAACTCGGACAGGCTCATGCCGTCGCTGCTCCACATCTGCACCCACATACTCAGTTCCTCGCTGTAAAATTCCAACAGCAAGCGGTCGTTCCGGTTCGGGCTTTGGCCGCGGTTGGTGCTGTCCCAAAGGCTGCCCCAGCCACCGCCGGGCTGGTAATAAAAGCTCAGGATGATGGAGTCGTCGGTTGAGAGCGCACGCGGATATGGTATATATACGGAATCCAGACGGATGGGGCGCGAAGTGAGCGTGTCGGCCGAGAAAGAAACGCCTAAGCCGCCGTGCCGGTAAAGCGCCCCTTCGCTGTCGATGGCGTCGAACGTGGCTACGCCGTAAGAGGGCGGATAAAACGCAAACGCGTTGTTGATAAAGACCGAGCGGTCGGCCCAGCGCATCGGGTCGGGATAAGGCCCGTTATAAGAGAAATCGTCGAAAAACGGCAACAGGACGGATGTTTCCTCGGTTTCGGACTTTGAAGCCTTCAAAACGCCTGTTTTGCCCCCTGCCGCCTGTTCCACCTGTGCGTTGCCGCTCAGCGGCTGCAAACGCAGGCCCGCCGTGTCGGGCGCGGTGGCCGCGCTTCCGGCGTAACCCAAGCCCCATAAGCCCAGGGTTATCAGCCCGCAGGCCAGCGTCCGCCCAAGCCCGTGTCTAATCGTCATAGTCTTCGTCCGTAAAGTCCGTCAAATCGCCGTATTCCAAGGCGTCTATCGAATCCGCCTCCATCTGCAGGCTGTCGGCTTCCTCTTTCTTGAGCCGGTAGCGCGGCCCCTTCACTTTGTCGGTCACGCCTATCGTCAAGTCCACGCGGGCGCCCTGCGGGATGGGCATCCCCGCCTCGATGGTCTGCCCCGCGTAGTATTGCCCCAGCACGGCGCCGCCCGCCACCGAAGGCACATAGGTTACGCCGCCCGCCTGCAGGCCGTAGGTTTCCAACAAAGAAAGCGCCTGGCGGTGCGACAGGTCAATGAGGTTGGGCATCGGCACGCTCGGCCTTTCGTACGAAGCCGTCACCACGTAGAACGTGCGGCGCCGCTTGACGATGTCGCCGGGCTTGGGCGTATGCGACACCACCGCGCCCGCCCGTTGCGAGAGGTCGAACACCGAATCGCGCACCACAAAGCGGAACGCGTAGCGGTCTTCGAGCGACCGCAGTTCGTCCAGCGTGTAGCCGCTCATGTCGGGCACGCGGATCTGCTGGCCGTGGTGCGTAAAGAATCTGAGCGAGAACAGCGAGGCCACGGTCAGGACAATGACGATGAGTATCATCAGCGCGATTTGTTGCCAAAACTCGCCGGTGCGCATATACGCCCCCCAGTTTTGCTCCTTTTCCCGCCGGTTGCGCCGCCCACGGCGGTTGGCTTCTCCGGGCATCGGCGCACGCCCCTTGGCGGCCGCCGGTTCCCGCTGCTCCCGTTGTTTCCGTCTGCTTCTATCCATAACGCTTGTTTTATCAGTGCGCGTCCGACCAATTGGCGGCCGCCTGCATCTCCACTTCTATCGGCACTTCCAACGGCAGCGCCTGTTTCATTTCCGCTTCCACCAAGGCTTGCAAGGCCGCCAACTCCGTGCGCGGCACATTGAAAATCAACTCGTCGTGTACCTGCAACAGCATCTTGGCCGCAAAGCCTTCCGTTTTCAGCCGCTTGGCGATGCGTATCATCGCCAGTTTAATCATGTCGGCCGACGTACCCTGTATGGGCGCGTTCACGGCATTGCGTTCGGCATAGCCGCGCACGACGGCGTTGCCCGAAACGATGTCGGGCAGGTAGCGGCGGCGACGGCACAGCGTCTCCACATAGCCCTTGTCGCGCGCTTCGGCCAAAACGCCCTCCATATAGGTTTTGAGTTCGGGGTATTGCACAAAGTATTTCTCGATGAGTTCCGCGGCTTCCCGCCGGCCTATCTGCAAGCGTTCGGCCAAGCCGAAGGCCGAGATGCCGTAGATGATGCCGAAGTTGACGGTTTTGGCCATGCGCCGCTGGGCCGGCGTCACGTCCTCCAAAGGCACGTTGAACACCTTGGCGGCCGTGGCCGTATGCACGTCCTTGTGCGCCGAAAAGTCGGCCTGCATCGAAGTGTCGCCGCTTACGGAGGCGATGATGCGCAGTTCTATCTGCGAGTAGTCGGCCGACAGCAAAAGGTCGTCCGTGCCGTAGGGTACGAAGGCCTTGCGGATTTCGCGCCCCATATCGTTGCGCACGGGGATGCTCTGCAGGTTGGGGTTCGTGGAACTCAACCGCCCCGTGGCGGCCACGGCCTGGTTGAAGGTCGTGTGGATGCGCCCCGTCTGCGCGTCGATGAGCTGCGGCAGGGCCTCGGCATACGACGATTTGAGCTTGCTCAGGCTGCGGTACGACAGCACGAGGTTCACAATCGGGTGCTTGGAGGCCAATTTCTGCAGGATGTCTTCGGCCGTGCTCCACTGCTTGGTCTTCGTGTGCTTGGGCTTGTCGGTTATTTGCAGCTTCTCGTAAAGGATTTCGCCCAACTGTTTGGGCGACCCGATGTTGAACGACTGCCCGGCAAGTGTATATATCTCTTGGCTCAGCGTCTGCATCTTCGCGTCCAGCGTCTGTTGAAACGCCTTCAGCAGCGCGGGATCCACCTTCACGCCGTCGGCTTCCATCTGCGCCAGCACGTAGGCCAGCGGCATCTCCATCGTTTCCAACAGCGCGATGCTGTCGGTCTCCGCCAAGCGCGTCCGCAGGCTCTCCCATACCGGCCACAGGCGGGCGGCCTCTTGCAGGCATTGGCCCGTGGGCGTGGGGGCGGGAATGCAGCGTTCGTGCAAGACCGATTCGACGATGCGGGCGAACGTATGCCCGTTTTCGGGGTCGGCCACGTAATGCGCCAGCATCACGTCCTTGCAGGCCGCCCGGGCTTCGAGGCGTTCCACCGCCATGCCCGCGTGGCGGCACAGGTGCCACAGCCGCTTGACATGATAGACGGCCCAGGGGGTTTCGCGCCCCAGTATGTTGTCTTCAAACCAGTGTTTCTCCCGTTCGCCGAGGGGTTGCGGCGGGTCGTAGCGGAAAACGCCCTGTTGCGGATGCGCGAAGAACCATTGCGTCATGGCGGCGTAGCGCCAACGCTCCTCGTTGTCGCAGGCCACAGCCACGGCCAAGGGTTCCGCCGAACCGAACAGGGTATTAAATTCCCGTTGCAACGTGTCGAAGTCGGGCCACAGCCGCACGTCCGTGCCGCAGGGTGCGGGTTCCGCCGTGGCGGTGGCCGTGCCGGCCGCGCCGTCCTCGGTCAGCATCGAAAACAGGTCGGGCCCTTCCAGCACCGTCGGTTTGGGCGGTCGCCCCGCCCGCTTGGGCGCCACCGGCGCCGCCTCTTCGGCAACCGTCGCCACCGGGGTTGTCGGAGCAGTAGCCGTCGGGGCTGTTGCCGCCGGCGCGGCCGGCTCCGCCGCCGTTTCGGGCATTTGGTAGCCCATACCCGCCGAGGGCCTCAGGCCGTAGAAGTCTAACAGCCGTGCGCTGAAACTCCGCAGTTCGAGTTCGTCCATCAACGCTTCGGTGGCGGCCTGGTCGGGCAGTTTGAGCCGCAGGGAGGCTTCGTCAAGCGTAATCGGCGCGTCCAACATAATGGTAGCCAATTTTTTGGAGAACAACGCCTGCTCCGCGTATTCTTTCAGCCGCTCCCCGAAACGGGCGGGCTTTATTTCATCACTGTGCGCGATGAGTTCCTCCACCGAGTCGAACTGCTGCAACAGCTTCTGCGCCGTCATAGAGCCGAAGGTGGGCACGCCCGGGATGTTGTCGG
>CAMWIS010000067.1 GCA_947174375.1 uncultured Bacteroidales bacterium | reverse complement strand
TTTCCTACTTTCACATTTTATACGTAAATTTGCTATTTGGCAGAATGGTGACCGGTCAGTCCGGTGTCTGCCGATGGTAACTATCGGGAATAACGGTTATGGAACAGAAAGAATTGTCGGCGAAGTACAATCCCTCGGACATAGAGGAGAAATGGTATCGTTACTGGTTGGAGCACAAGTGCTTCCATTCGGAGCCGGAAGCGGGCAGGCAACCCTATACGGTGGTCATCCCGCCGCCCAATGTGACGGGCATCCTGCACATGGGGCATATGCTCAACAACACGATACAGGATGTGCTCGTGCGCCGTGCCCGTATGCAGGGCAAGAACGCCTGCTGGGTGCCGGGGCTCGACCACGCCTCCATCGCGACGGAGGCCAAGGTGGTGGCCTGGCTCAAGGAGCAGGGCATCGACAAAAAGAAACTCTCGCGCGACGAGTTCATGGCCTATGCCTGGCAGTGGAAAGAGAAATACGGCGGCATCATCCTGCAACAGCTCCGTCGGCTCGGTGCGTCCTGCGACTGGGACCGCACGCGCTTTACGATGGATCCGGGCTGTTACGAGGCCGTCATCGACGTGTTCGTGCGGCTCTACGAGGAAGGCTTGATTTACCGCGGCGTGCGCATGGTCAACTGGGATCCCAAGGCCTTGACCGCGCTCTCGGACGAGGAGGTCATCTACAAGGAAGAACGGAGCAAACTGTACTATCTGCGTTATGAAGCCGTGGACGAACCGGGCCGGTACGTCATCGTGGCCACGACGCGCCCCGAAACGATTTTGGGCGACGTGGCGGTCTGCGTACATCCGGAAGACCCGCGCTATGCGGCCTTGCACGGCAAGAAACTGCGCGTGCCGATCGTCAACCGTGAAATCCCCGTCATCACCGATACCTACGTGGATCGCGAGTTCGGTACGGGCTGCCTCAAAATCACGCCGGCGCACGACATCAACGACTACGAAATAGGCCTCAAATACAAGCTGGAGGTCATCGACATCTTTGAACCCGACGGCCGCGTAAACGACAAGGTGGGGCTGTATGTGGGCATGGATCGTTTTGACTTGCGCAAACAGATTGTCAAGGACTTGAAGGCGGCCGACCTGCTCGAAAAGGAAGAGGACTACACGAACAAGGTGGGGCATTCCGAACGCACCGACGCCGTTATAGAACCCAAACTGTCGGCGCAGTGGTTCCTGAAGATGCCGTCCTTGGCCGGCCCCGCGCTCGAGGTCGTGATGAACGATACGGTCTGCTTCCATCCGGCCAAGTTCAAGAATACGTACCGCCACTGGATGGAGACCATCAAGGACTGGTGCATCTCGCGCCAGCTGTGGTGGGGACAGCGCATCCCGGCCTACTACCTGCCGAATAAGGAAGTCGTCGTGGCCCGCACGGCCGAAGACGCCTTGGCCCTGGCCAAGAGCCGCTACCCCGAGGCCGCCGGCTACACGCTCGCCGACCTGCAGCAGGACGAAGACGTGCTGGATACGTGGTTCTCGTCGTGGCTGTGGCCGATGTCGGTATTCGACGGCGTCACCAAGCCCGACAATCCCGAAATCAACTATTACTATCCGGTCTGCGACCTCGTGACCGCGCCCGACATCATGTTCTTCTGGGTGGCGCGCATGATCATGGCCGGCCTGCATTTCCGCAAACAGATTCCGTTCTCGCACGTCTATTACACGGGGACGGTGCGCGACAAGCTGGGCCGCAAGATGTCCAAGTCGCTGGGCAATTCGCCCGACCCCATCGGCCTGATAGAGAAATACGGGGCGGACGGCGTGCGCGTGGGGATGCTGCTCACCTCGCCGGCGGGCAACGACCTGCCGTTTGACGAGGCCATGTGTGAACAGGGCCGCAATTTCTGCAACAAGATATGGAACGCGCTCCGTTTGATTAAAGGCTGGACGGTCAGCAACGATGCGCCCGACCCTATCCGCCGTACGGCGATGGATTGGTTTTCGGCTTCGTTGCGGCAGACGGCCGCCTTTATGGAGGACTGCTATACGAAATACCGGCTCAGCGATGCGCTCATGGCCGGCTACAAGCTCGTTTGGGACGAATTCTGCGCCTGGTATCTGGAAATCATCAAGCCGGCCTACGGCCAGCCCATCGACCGCGAGACCTACGAAAAGACGCTGGATTTCTTCGACAGCCTTATGACGCTCATGCACCCGTTCATGCCGTTCCTGACCGAAGAAGTATGGCACGTGCTGCGGCCGGGCCGCGAGGAAAAGAGCCTCATGTTCGAATCGGCGGTCTATAACGGCCTGTCGCGGAACCCGTCCGAGGCCGCCGACAAGGCCCTGTTGCAACGCGGCGAGTTCGCCAAGGAAGTGGTTATGGGCATCCGCGCCTTGCGCAGCGGCAAGAACCTGTCGCCCAAGACACCCTTGAAGCTGAGCGTACAGAAGAACGGCGGCGAGTCGGCCGACCCGCTCTTCGACCCGATTGTGACGAAACTCTGCAACCTGGAAAGCCTCGACTATGTGACCGATCCCGTGGAGAAAGCCTATACGTTCGTGGTGGGCACCACCGCGTTCTTTGTCCGCATGGAGGCCGAGACCGTGGACGTGGCCGCCGAATTGGCCAAGGCCAAGGAGGAGTTGGCTTATACCGAAGGCTTTTTGCAAAAGGTCATGCAGAAGCTCGGCAACCCCAAGTTCGTGGACGGCGCACCCGAAGCCGTGGTGGCCGTCGAACGCAAGAAGCAGGCCGATGCGGAGGAACGTATCCGCTTGCTTAAGGAACGCATCGCCCAATGGGAAAAATAAAGGCGTTCGCGCTGGCGGTGGCCTTGTGCCTGCCGCTGTCGCTTTGGGCCCAAAAGAAAGCCGACAAGGTGCCGGCCAAACCTTTGACGGCCTACAATGCCGGGGTGCCGGCCGACCAGGTGACGGGCGACGACCGCGTGCTGGCGTTCGTCAAGGGCGCGTCGCGGCGCACGCTCTACAAAGAGGGGAGCGTGTTGAAAATCAAGACGACCGACCGTCAGAAGGTGCAGGGCTATATCAACCGCATCGGCGATACGGCCGTCATGATTAACGGCATCGATTACCGGTACGACCGCATCGCCGCCTATTACGTGCCGTTCCGCATCTGCACGATCATGGGGTCGGCGCTTTGCATCGCCGGCGGCGGATATATGCTGTTGGACGGCGTCAACGGCGCGATAAACCGCAAACAGCCCGTCTTCCACACGGAGGCGTTGGCGGCCGGGATTCCGCTCATGGCGGCCGGCGGCGTGGTGCTGGCTTTCAAGGAAGTCAAGCGCAACACCGACAAATGGCGCGTCAAGGTTATGACGTGGTAGTATATATAAAGAAAACGTGTTGAACACCATATGAAAAAGCTCAATTCATTCCTGCTCAAGTCCTATGTCGGACCGCTCGTGCTCACGTTCTGCATCGGCATCTTCGTGTTGCTCATGCAGTTCCTGTGGCGCTACGTCGATGATTTGGTCGGCAAGGGGCTTGATTTATGGACGATTTGCAAGTTCATGTTCTATGCCTGCTGGACGTTCGTGCCGATGGCGTTGCCGTTGGCCGTCCTGCTTTCGTCGCTCATGTTCTTCGGCAATATGGGCGAGCATTATGAACTCGTCGCGCTCAAGGCGGCCGGTATCCCGCTCCGGCAGTCGATGCGGCCGCTCATAGGCGTCTGCTTCGGCATCTGCCTGCTGGCGTTCTTCTTCGCCAACTACGCCGCACCGAAAGCCTATCTGAGTTACCGCGTGCTCTATCACGAAATCCGTTCCAAGAAGCCGGCCTTGGATATACCGGAGGGCGTCTATTACAAGCAAATCGACGGCTATACGATTCGCGTCGATAAGAAGGAACGCGACGGGGCGCATCTGAAAGGCGTGCAGATTTACGACCATACGGCGCACAAGGGCAATACGAACGTGACGATGGCCGAGCGCGGCTATATGCAGACCTCCGAAGACGGCCGTTATATGACGCTGACGCTTTACGACGGCCATACCTATGGCGAGAACGCCGAGATGGGCGGGATGCGCGACAACAACCGCGACCGCGACGTGGCCTATCCGTTCACGCGCCTGAAGTTCGAGAAACAGATATTGCTGTTCGACCTCGCGTCGTTCCAGATGCCGGAAGCCACGGCCGATATGTATGAACGTCACCAGCGCACGTTGGGCATCAAGGCCCTGTCGGCGCAATACGATACGTTGAAGGCGAACCGCGACGCGCGTCAGGCCGAAATCGCGCGCGCCATGGGTACGCAATATTATCACCTGTCGCATTACTATGCCCTTGATTCGGCGCAGGGCGCTTTGCGTCCCGAAAAGACGGAGGCCACCGAAGATGCCTACCGGCAATGGCGCGGCGAAATCGCTTCGACCGCCAAGGTGCAGGCGGCGGCCAAGGCCGAAACGTTCCGTTCCGACGCGCAGTATTACAGGAATGATATCTATTACAGAAACGAGCAGGTCAATTCCTATGCGGTGGAATGGCATAAGAAGTTCAGCCTTTCGGCGGCCTGCCTCATCCTGTTCTTTATCGGCGCCCCGCTGGGTTCCATTATCCGCAAGGGCGGTTTGGGGATGCCGGTCGTGGTGTCGGTCTTGCTGTTCGTCATTTACCACGTGTTGACCGTTATCGGCGAGAAAGCGGCCATAGAGGGTGTGATGAGCTGTTTTTGGGGGATGTGGCTCGCACCGTTCATCTACCTGCCGTTCGGCATCCTGCTCACGTTGCAGGCCACGGTCGATTCCTCTTTCCTCGATGCCGATACCTGGCGTCGTCTGTTGGGACGAAACAAAGCGGCGTAGTATGGAAACCGAGAAGCCCGTTCTGATGCTGTGCCCCAAGCCGCTCTATCCTTTGCGGGATGGCGGTTGCGTGGCCATGTACGCCATTTGGCACGGCCTCAATCTGTATAACCGCGAGGTGGATATTCTGACGGCGACCTCGTATAAGCATCCGTTGGATTTAACCGATTTGCCGTCCGGTATGCGGATTTCGGGCGTGGAACTCGATTTGCGGCCGCGCTTGTTCAAGGCCTTCAAAAATCTGTTCAGCCGCCGTTCCTATATCTTGGAGCGTTTTCAATCGGACGGAATGGCCGCGCGTCTGCGCGAAAAACTGCAAGGGGCAGATTACGCCTGGATTCAAATCGAAAGCCTGTTCATGACGCCTTATATCCCGTTGATTCGGCAATACACGCAGGCCAAGATCGTGGTGCGCCCCGCCAATGTGGAGAGCGAGATTTGGATGCGGTTGGCGCGCAAGGCCTTCGGACTAAAAAAAATGTATTACAAGTTGCTGGCCAACCGGTTGCAACGGGAAGAAATCTTTTGGCTGAACCGGGCCGACCTCGTGTTGCCGCTGACCGACCGCGACACGGCCACGTTCCGGCGTTTGGGCGTGCGCGTGCCGATGCATACGCTGTCGGTGGGCATGGCCGATACGCTGGCGCCCGTCGAGGTGGAGCCCGAATACCCGTCCATCTTCTATATCGGCGCGTTGAATTGGCTGCCCAACCTCGAAGGCATCGACTGGTTCCTCAAAAAAGTGTGGCCGCACATCCACCGCCGTTGCCCCGACCTGACGTTTTACCTGGCGGGCCGCTATATGCCGTCGCGTCTGCGCAACCTGCGCATGGAAAAGGTCGTGGTCATGGGCGAGGTGGAAGACGCCAAGCTATTCATGGCTTCCAAGGGCGTGATGGTGGTGCCCGTGCTTTCGGGCAGCGGCATCCGCATCAAAATCATGGAGGGCATGGTGGCCGGCCGTCCCGTCGTGACCACGACGATGGGCGCGGAGGGGCTCGACTACCGGCCGGGCAAAGACCTTTGGATAGCCGATACCGAGGAGGCGTTCGCCGAGGCCGTCGAATACGCCGTGACGCACCGCGAGGAAGCCGAGGAAGTGGGGGAGAACGGCCGCCGGCTTATGCTCCAGCACCATAACATCGAAAAAATAACCGCCCAACTGATAGACTATTGCCGTTGAAACTGCTTGTCGTACTGTCGCGTTTCCCCTACCCGTTGGAGAAAGGGGATCAGTTGCGGGCCTATCATCAGATCAAGGCCCTTTCGGCGTTTTATGAACTGCATTTGTTCTGTCTGAGCCCCCGGCCGGTGCCGGCGGCCTACCTGCAGGCTTTGACACCCTATTGCGCTTCCATCTGCATCGGAACGGCGGGCGGTTGGCTCAACCGTTTGTTTCAGGCGGTTCGGCTTTGGCGCAAGGGGTGGCCGTTGCAGTGCGCCTATTTCTATAGCCGGCGCGCCAAACGGCGGTTCGACGCTTATTACGCGCAGGTGTCGCCCGATTTGTTGCTGAGCCAGTTGGTGCGCACGATGCCCTATACGGTCGATAAACCCGTTTTCAAGGTGCTCGACTATCAGGATACGTTCTCTTACGGTGTATATAAGCGTTATCAGGTGGCGCGCGGCTTACGGCGGTGGCTGTTCCGTTACGAATACCGCGCCTTGTTGCGGGCCGAGACCGACGCTTTCTCGCGATACGACCTCTGCACCATCATTTCCGAGCAGGACCGCGACGCCCTCCCGTTGGATCACACGCAACAGATGCGGGTCAAAATATGGCGCAACGGTGTGGATACCGACTATTTCCAGCCGGTGCCGCCGCCCACCGACCGCGTTTTCGACATCGTGTTTGCCGGCAATATGGGCTATCAGCCCAACGAAGATGCCGCCGAATACCTTGTGCAGCGTTTGCAGCCGGCCATGGCGCAGCACGACCGCCCCGTCGATATTTTGCTGGCGGGCACATCGCCGACCTATGTCGTGCGCCGTTTGGCCTCCGATACCGTGACGGTGACGGGCTGGATAAGGGATATGCGCGAAGCCTACGCTTCGGGGCGGATGCTCGTGGCGCCCATGCGTTTGGGCACCGGGATGCAGAATAAACTGTTGGAGGCCATGGCCTGCGGGTTGCCGTGCATCGCTTCCGAAATCGCCGTGCGCGGCTTGGGCGACTTCGACGATTGCCCCGTGTACGCCGTGCCGCTCTCGTTCGACAACGACCGGGTGCCGGACGCCTTGGTGCAAGCGGTGTGCCGCTATCTGTCCGATGCCGGTTTAAGGGCCGAAAAGGGGCGTCAGGGACGCGCGTTTGTCTTGAAATATTACAGTTGGCCGGCTCAGGCCGCTCATTTTAAAACTTGGACCGATGGATTTGTTCTCTCCGGATCCCACGTGGGCTGAGACCCGTATCGCGGAATTGACGGATAAGCTCAATGCGGCCAACCATGCCTATTATGTGTTGGACAATCCGCAGATGAGCGATTACGAGTTCGATATGCTTTTGGCGGAATTGGTCGCCCTGGAACGCGAATTTCCGGCCTATGTCAGTCCCCATAGCCCTACGCAGCGCGTGGGGGGCGCGCCCGTCAAGGGTTTTGCGACGGTTTTGCATACCACGCCCATGCTGTCGCTCGGCAATACCTACACCAAGTACGATTTGGTGGAGTTCGACGCGCGCGTGCGCCGCGGCACGGAAGAACCCTATACCTACGTCTGCGAGTTGAAGTACGACGGCGTTTCCATCAGCCTCCTGTACGAAAACGGCCTGTTGACGCGGGCCGTGACGCGCGGCGACGGCAAGCAGGGCGACGATGTGACGGCCAATATCCGCACGATAGCCTCCATCCCGCTTAAACTCTCCGGCAACGATTATCCGGCCCGGTTTGAAATCCGGGGCGAGGTCATAATGCCGCACAAGGTCTTCTACGAACTCAACGCCAAGCGCGAACAGGCGGGCGAACCTTTGCTCGCCAATCCGCGGAACGCCGCTTCCGGCAGTCTCAAACTCTTGGATCCCAAGCAGACGGCCTCGCGCAAACTCGATTGCTTCCTCTATTTCCTGTTGGCGGACGAATACGCCCGTGAAACCCATCTCCATTGCTTGGAAAAGGCCTCCGGCTGGGGCTTCAAGACCGGCGCTTTCTACCGCGAATGCGCCAATCTCGATGAGGTCAGGGACTTTATCGACGAATGGGATCAAAAGCGGGCGGAGTTGCCGTTCGATATCGACGGCATCGTCATCAAGGTCAATCAGAAATGGCTGTGGCCGGTTTTGGGCGAAACCATGAAGACGCCGCGTTGGGCCATCGCCTATAAGTTCAAGGCGCAACAGGTCAAGACCCGCTTGGTGGATATCGGCTATCAGGTGGGGCGGACGGGCGCGGTAACGCCCGTGGCGCATTTGGAACCCGTGGCCTTGGCCGGTACGACGGTCAAGCGCGCCTCCCTGTACAATGCCGACAACGTGGAGAAAATGGATTTCCGCAAGGACGATATCGTGTTGGTGGAGAAAGGCGGCGAAATCATCCCCAAAATCGTGGGCATCGATTTGTCGCAACGCAAGCCGGACAGCGAGCCCTACCGTTTCACGACCCATTGCCCCGAATGCGGTGCCGCCCTGGTGCGCAAGGACGGCGAGGCCGGCTACTATTGTCCGAACGACGACCATTGTCCGCCGCAAATCAAGGGGCGGTTGGAGCATTTCATTTCCCGCCGCGCCATGGACATCAATACGATTGGCGAAAGCAAGGTGGAGGTGCTTTACGAACGCGGGCTGTTGAAGACGATAGCCGATTTCTATACGTTGGATTATCAGGCG